>DKBC01000138.1 GCA_002451065.1 Betaproteobacteria bacterium UBA6910 | reverse complement strand
GGGCCCATGATCGAGAGGTACTCCCCCGGGGCGATGGAAAGGTTGACGCTGTGCAGGGCATGCACCTCCTCGCCGCCAACGACGAAGATGCGCTCGATGCCGGTGAGCCGGATCATGGGGCCGCCGCGCCCGCCGCTCCCTTGCGTTCCTCCACGGCGGCGGCGCCCGCCTTGACCCCCTCGCGCTCGAGCGAAATGACCACGCGTTCGCCCGCCTCGAGCCCGGACTTCGCCTCGGTGAACTCCCAGTTGGAGAGGCCAATCTCGACCGTGTGTTCCTGGAGCACGCCGTCGGCGCCGAGCACCAGGACGCGGTTGCCGGGCATGAGGGCGGTGGTCGGAATCCGCAGCGCACGCTCCCGCGCGTCGATGACGATCTCCACGTCGGCGCTGTAGCCCACCAGCAGGTGGCGGGCCGTCCCCGGGTCGTCGAACTGCACCTCGACCTCGACCGTGCGCGCCTGCTTCTCCAGGGCAAGNNGCGCGGCGTCCACCTCGTCGATGGGCGCCGAGACGTAGAGGCAGGCGTCGTCGATCAGGTCGACGGCGGGCAGGGTCGGAATGCCGGGCGGTGAGGGGGTCAGGAATTCCCCCAGCTCGCCGTTCACCTCGGCCACGATGCCGTCAAAGGGCGCCTTCAGCACCGTGCGCTCGGTGTCGGCGCGGGACGCGGCGATGCGCGCCTCGGCCTCCTGCACCTGGGCCTTGGCGGACTGGCAGGCTGCCTGCTTCGAGTCTGCCTCGCCCTCGGCCCGCTCCACGGCCTGGGGTGATATGAACCCCTTTGCCAGCAGCTCCCGGGAACGCCTCGCGTCGCTCGCGGCCACGTTTGCCAGCTCGCAGGCTTCGCGCACCCGCGCCCTGGCTGTTTGGAGCTGTTCCCGGGACACCCGCTCGCGCGCCGTCAGGTCCTCGTTCCACAGCTTGAGCAGCACCTGGCCCGTTTTCACCCGGTCGCCCTCGCGAACGTTGAGCTCCCCGATGCGTCCGCCCACCGCCGGCGCCAGCTTCGCGCGCCGGCACGCTTCAACGGTGCCTGCCCGGGTGTTGGCGACGGTGGTCTCGACGCGCCCCGGCTCGGCCTGGGCCACCAGCACCGCCACCGGTTTGGGTCGCGTGGCGTACCACGCCGCGCCGGCGGCGGCGAGGATGACCAGGACGATCGCGGCGCGCCGGGCGAGCCGGCCGCGCGCTCCGGGGGACCGCGGGGAGGCATTTTTGGTTGTCATGGGTGCAATTATGTCGGGATTTCGCCGCGGGCGTGCGTTCCACGCCCAGTCCGCGAACTCCGCGGGACGCTGCAAGCCTCGCTGCTCGCCCGGAAATTGCGATTCCCCAGCTCGTCGGCCGTCCCGTCCCGTGGCGCCTCTTTCCCGGCACCGGGATGACGGCCATCCGGACATCCGGGCGAGCGGCCCGCGGTTTGGCGCCCTTGATGCGCATCAAGGGCGCACCCCTTACCGGGCGGGTACCATTTCCCGAATATTTTCCTTGGCTTTGCGGCGGGCTCCGCCGCCGGCCGGGTCACCACCAGCAGGGTTTGCGCCGCATGCTCACTCTTATCCACCGCTCGGGGCGCTGGCTGTTCCATCGCGCGGAGGGCGTGTTCAACTTCGCCTTCGGCGACCGCCTCAATCCGCTCTATTACCTGGGACCCATCAGCTATTTCCTGTTCTGGATCGTGGTGGCCAGCGGCCTCTACCTCTACGTCTTTTTCAGCACCGGCGTGAACCAGGCCTACGATTCCGTCGAGTACCTGACGGTGCAGCAGTGGTACCTGGGGGGCGTCATGCGCAGCCTGCACCGGTATGCCTCCGACGGCATGGTGTTCTTCATGCTGCTGCACCTGGGCCGCCATTTCTTTTTCGACCAGTACCGCAGCTTCCGCTGGTTCTCCTGGATCACCGGCATCGTGCTGCTGTGGCTGGTCTATGCAGCGGGCATCAACGGCTACATGCTGCCCTGGGACCGGCTGGCGCAGTTCGTGGTGGTGGCCACGGCGGAGTGGTTCGACTGGCTTCCCATCTTCAACGGCACCCTGATCCGGAATTTCATCTTCCAGGAAAGCGTCAACGACCGGCTGTTCTCCCTGCTTTCCTTTATCCACATCGGCATTCCCCTGGGCACCCTGTTCCTGCTCTGGGTCCACACCCAGCGCGTGCCCCAGGCCCGCACCAACCCCCCCTGGCCCATCGCGGTCACGCTGCTCGCCGCCCTGGTGGTCCTTTCCCTGGTGAAGCCGGCGGTGAGCCTGGAGCGGGCGGACCTGTCGGCGGCGGTCACCACGATTCCATTCGACTGGTTCTACCTGACGGTTTATCCGCTGATCTACGAATGGTCTCCAGGGGCCGTGTGGGCTTTAACGGGTGGACTCACCGCCCTGCTGGTGTTGCTGCCCTGGTTGCCGCCCAAGCGGCGCCTGGGACCCCAGGAAGGGTTCCACATCATGGTCCATCCGGATAACCGGATCATTCCGGTGCGGGAGGGGGAGAGCGTCCTGGATGCGGCGCTGAAGGAGGGCATTCCGATGCCCTTCGAGTGCCGCAACGGCGGCTGCGGTGTGTGCAAGGGCACGGTGCTGAGCGGGCGGGTGGACCCCGGGCTCTATCAGTCCAACGTGCTCACCGAGGAGGAGCGCCAGGCGGGCAAGGCGCTGTTCTGCGTGTGCACGCCGCTCTCGGACATCGAGATCGAGTACGAGCCCAAGGAAGCGCCGGGCGGAATCCCCGTCAAGACCTACACCGCCCGGGTCGAGCGCATGCGGAAGCTCTCGCCGGACGTGATGCAGGTGTTCCTGAAACCCGGGGGAGGGGAAAAGATCCGCTTCTACCCCGGCCAGTACATCAACATCATCCTGCCCGACGGCGAGAAGCGGGCCTTTTCCTTCGCCACCGCGCCCCACCTAGCGGACCTGATCGAGCTTCATGTGCGGCTCATTCCCGGCGGGCGTTTTACCACCCACGTGTTCAACGAAATGAAGGAAGGGGACCCGGTCCGCTTCGAGGGGCCCCTGGGGGCGTTCTTCCTGCGGGAGGACAGCCGCAAGCCCATCATCTTCGTGGCCGGCGCCACCGGCTTCGCGCCGGTCAAGGCCATGGTCGAGCACGCTTTCCACACCGGCCTCAAGCGGCAGATGCTCCTCTACTGGGGCGTGCGCAGCCTGAAGGATCTGTACCTCGCTGATCTCCCCCATCAATGGGAGCGGGAACATGCGAATTTCAAGTTCGTGCCGGTGCTCTCCGAGGCGAGGCCCGAGGATCACTGGCAGGGCCGGACCGGGCTGGTGCACGAGGCGATCATCGAGGACTTCCCGGATCTGGCCGAGCATCAGATCTATGCCTGTGGCTCGGTGGCCATGGTCGAAGCCGCCCACCCGGCGTTCGTGTCCCACGGGCTGTCGGCGGACGACTGCTTCTCCGACGCCTTCAAGCTGGCGCCCCAGATCCAGGCCCGGGCGACCGAAATGGTCAAGCTCGGAGGCAGGTTATGAAGGCGGCGCGCTTCGTGGCCCAGGCGCTGCTCTATGTGCCGCTGATGGTGATCCTCGGCTATTTTTCCACTCAGCCCCGCTTCACCGACATTGCCCACGGCCAAGCCCTGGTGCGGCTCTCCTTCAGCCATGCCGGCGCCCGGAAGGTGGAATGCCGGCAGCGTACGCCGGAGGAACTGGCCAAGCTGCCGCCCAACATGCGGGCCGCCATGGACTGCCCGCGGGAGCGATCTCCGGTCAAGGTGGAAATCGAGATGGACGGGCGTGTGATATTCGCCGCCGACGTGCCGCCCGCGGGATTCACGAAGGACGGCGCGTCCACCATCTACCGCCGGTTGCCCGTGGCCGCGGGCAAGCACCGGTTCGTGGCGCGGCTGCGGGACCGTCCGGAAGGCGAGTTCAACTACGTGCACGAGGAATCGCTGGACCTCGCTCCGGGCCGGGCCGTGGTAATCGATTTCAACGCAGCGCAGGGAGGCTTCCTTTTCAAGGGGTAGCGGCCGAATACGGTTGACGGATATCAAACTCGCGGCCGGCCGCAAGCGGTAGCATCCCGCCATGTCCCAAGTTGCCGCCATTACTCGAGCCGGTGAGACTTCCGCGCCGGCGGCGCATCCGCGGCTGCAGGCCGCCCTGGAAGCGCTCCAGGCCCGGTTCGACCGGGCGTTCGGGGCCCGGGACAACCCGTGGCGCAATCTCGGCAGCCTGGGATTTTTCTTTTTCTGGATCGTCGCCGTCAGTGGCATCTACGTCTACGCCCTGTTCGACACCAGCGTGAGCGGGGCCCACGCCTCCGTCGAGGCCATGTCCGCCGGCCCAACGGCAGGCCTGATGCGCAGTCTGCACCGCTATGCCTCGGACGCGTTCGTGGTGGTGATGTTCCTGCACCTGGCGAAGGAGTTCGTGCTCCGCCGTTATGCCGGGTTTCGCTGGTTTTCCTGGCTCACGGGAGTGCCCCTGGTCTGGCTGGTTTATGCATCGGGAATCGGCGGCTACTGGCTGGTGTGGGACGGCCTTGCCCAGTATTCCATCATCGCCAGCGCCGTGTGGCTGGACTGGCTGCCGGTATTTTCCGAGCCCCTGGTGCGCAATTTCCTGACGCCGGAGAGCGTGAACGACCGTTTTTTTTCGCTGCTCATGTTCCTCCACATCGGCATCCCCCTGCTGTTGCTGCTGGGGATGTGGGTGCACATCCAGCGCGTGAGCCGGCCCATGACCAATCCCCCCCGGCGCCTTGCCCTGGGGACGCTGGCCATGCTCGTGGCGCTCTCCCTGGCCCTGCCCGCGGAAAGCAACGCGCCGGCGGACCTGTCGCGCCTGCCTGGTGCTTTGACGTTCGACTGGTGGTACCTGTTCGTGCATCCCCTGATGGACGCCACCTCCCCCGGGTTTCTCTGGGCCCTGTCCGGCCTGTTCACCCTGGGGCTCGCCGCGCTGCCGCTGCTGGGGCGGGGTGAGCGGCCTCCGGTGGCCCACGTGAGCCTGGACAACTGCAATGGCTGCGGGCGCTGTTTCGCGGATTGCCCCTACGCGGCGGTGGTCATGATGCCCCGCACCGACGGCCGGCGCGGTCACCGGCAGCAGGCCGTGGTGCTGCCGGACCTGTGCGCCGCCTGCGGCATTTGCGCCGGAGCCTGCCCATCTTCCACGCCCTTTCGCAGTGTGGAGGCGCTGGTGACCGGCATCGACATGCCACAGCTCCCGGTGGCGGAACTGCGCGCCCGCCTCGAACGCTCGGTGGCGCAGCTCACCGGGCCGGTGAAGGTGGTGGTTGTCGGCTGCGACTGCGCCGCCGAAGTGAAGGCCCTGGCCGGTCCGGACACGACGGTATTGAGCCTGCTTTGCACCGGCATGCTGCCGCCGTCCTTCATCGAATACGCCCTGCGCGGAGGGGCGGACGGGGTGCTGGTGACGGGATGCCTTCCCGGAGATTGCGCCTACCGTCTCGGCAATTTTTGGATGGAGGAGCGGATTCGGGGCGAGCGGGAGCCCCATCTGCGGCCCACGGTGCCCCGGGAGCGGGTGAAAGTCGCGTGGGCCGCGGCGCGGGATGTCGAAGAGCTCCGCCGCGCCCTGGCGAGTTTCCGGGCCGAGCTATCTGGCCTGGGCTCCATGCAGGGAAAGGCCATCCGCCGGCTGGCGCGGCAGGAGGTGGCTGTTGATTAGAGTACTCGGCCAGCTCGCATGGTTCGCGGCATTCGCAGTGGCGGTAGGCGTCCTCTCCGCCTACCCCGAGTACCAGGTTGCACAGGAGGGTCAGGGGGCGCTACGGCTGTCCATCGCGGCGCCCGGGCGCATCCTGGGCGAGTGCCGCCGTCTCACCCCGGCCGAGCTGGCGGCGCGTGCCCCCAACATGCGCGTCGAGGTCGAGTGTCCCCGGGGGCGGTCGTCCCTGCGGGTGCGAATGGAAGTGGACGGTGAGACGCTTTATGAGGCGGTCCTGCCGCCCGGCGGGATCGCGCGGGACGGGAACGCGACGGCCTACGGCCTGTTTCCGTTGCGGGTGGGGCGCCATGAGTTGCTGGTGCAGGTGAACGACGACGAGCGCATCAAGGGCTACACGTTCGAGCGCCGGGTAACCATTGAGTTGGACCCTGGGCGGGTGGTCACCGTGGACTTCCAGCGGGAGCGGGGAGGGGTGCTGATTCTATGAGCTGGCGTCGACTGGTCGCGGGGCTGGGCGGGAATGCGGATTTTTCCTTGCCGATCCCCGCTGGCAGCCGCAGAGCGCTTGCGGTGGGGTGGCTTATCCTGGGGCTCGCATCCCTGGTCCTGTCTGGCGTGTTCTCGGTGCTGCTGGTGCTGTCTCGCGCGCCCTACGTCAAGGACATCTTTCCGCTGGTGGACTTCTTTCACGTGGCCCTGGTGGTGCACGTGGATCTGTCGGTGCTCGTATGGTTCCTGGCCTTCGCTGGCGTGTTCTGGAGCGTGAACACCACGGAACGTTTCATTGCCGGAGGATGGGCGGCCCTGTTCCTGGCGGTTATCGGCACGCTGGTGATGTCTGCTGCCCCGTTCATCGGCCGTGGCGGCCCAATCATGAGCAATTACATCCCGGTGCTGGAAGATCCAGTTTTTCTCTGGGGGCTGGCGATCTTTGCCCTGGGGTTTGCCCTGCTCACGCTGCGCAGCATGGTCACTGTGCCGCTGGTGGGAATCCGCATCGACGGCACGGGAGCCCTGCGCTTCGGGCTCAATAGCTCCTTGGTGGCGGCGGCGGTGGCCCTCATGGCCTTCGCCTGGTCTTATCTGGCGCTACCCGAGGGGCTCGACGGCAAGGCGTACTTCGAGCTCCTCTTCTGGGGCGGCGGGCACGTGCTGCAGTTCACCTACACCCTGCTGATGCTGGTGGCCTGGCTTTGGCTGGCCCAGGCCGCGGGCGCGCGGGTGCCGCTCACTCCGCGTATCTCGGTGCTGCTGTTCGCGGTGGGTCTGGTGTCCGTGTTCCTGACCCCGGTGATCTACGCGGCGTACGATGTCGGCTCCGTTGAGCACCACCGGTTGCTCACCTGGCTCATGCAATTTGGCGGCGGGCTCGCCATCGTGCCCTTCGCCCTGGCGGTGCTCATCGCACTCGCGACGGGCCCGGTGCCCGACGCCGAGCAACGTCCGCTGCGGGCCGCCCTGATCGCTTCCGTGGTGCTGTTCGGGGCGGGCGGCATGATCGGGTTCCTGATCCACGGCAGCAACGTCAAGATCCCAGCCCATTATCACGGCTCGATCGTGGGTGTGACGCTGGCGTTCATGGGCGTGGCCTATCACCTGCTGCCGCGGCTGGGATTCGAGGCGCCCGCTTCCCGGCTGGCGGCTTGGCAGCCATACGTTTACGGAGGCGGTCAGCTGCTGCACATCGCCGGCCTGCTCTGGTCCGGGGGCTACGGCGTGCAGCGCAAGGTGGCAGGGGCTGCCCAGACCCTGCGCAGCGGCGCCGAGGTCATGGGCATGGGCATCATGGGGCTGGGGGGGTTGATCGCAGTGGCCGGGGGGCTGATGTTCCTGGTGGTGATGCTGCGCGCGATGCGGCGACGTCCCGCCCTCAGCCGCCCGGCCGGGATAGCAGGCCGATGAGCTGGAAGGTGAGCACGGCCAGCACCAGGATGATCAGAAAAAAGATCACTTCCCGCTGGGCGAAGCGCTGTCCCCGCCGGCGCTCGATCTGATCGAGCAGCCAATCGGAGAAGAAATACAACCCGATGCCGATCACGGTGAAATAAACGATTTCCAAGCGTTTCCTCCTGCGGAATGCCCGGCATTGCAGCACGGCGAACGGCCCAAGCGTTTGATGGAAATCAAGCGATGGGCCGCGCCGGAATCCCACGATGGAAAGCAGCCGCCCCGTGCCGGCGACCATCCCTTTGGAACGTCTCGGGGCCTCGCGCTGTCAGTTCTAGCGGGCACAGGCACGGCTCGGTCCGTCGCTTTCTGCTAACATATTGAATTCAAAACGCGCGGCCCTCCCTGGCCCATAGGCCGGAGCGGCATTGCCCTTATAATTTCTTGAGGGAAGTTGCCAGTCAATGAGCGCGATGAGCGTTCTGGTCATCGATGACGAACCGGCCATCCGGACCGTGGTGAGCGCGTTTCTCACGCGAGCCGGTTACACGGTGGAGCAGTCCGGCAGCGGCGACGAGGCCCTGGGGCGTCTCGCGAAAGGCGACATCGACGTGGCGATGTGCGACATCAGCATGCCCGGAATCAGCGGCATCGACGTCATACGGCAGGCCCGGACCGCGGGAATCGACACCTCTTTCATCATGATGACGGCCTTCGCGTCCGTGGACACGGCCATCGAGGCCATGAAGGCCGGGGCCCTGGATTTCATGATCAAGCCCCTGCGGAACGAGGAGGTGTTGCACCGGCTGGCGCAAATCAGCGACCTGCGGGGCCTGCGGGACGAGAACCTCACCTTGCGCAAGCTGGTACTGGGCGACCGGAACGAAAATTTCCACTTCTCTTCTCCCGCCATGCAGGCCATCGATCGGGTGATCGGCAAGGTGGCCAGGACCGACAGCACGGTCTTGATCACCGGCGAGAGTGGGACCGGGAAGGGGGTCATCGCCCGCCAGATTCATCAGCAGAGCCTGCGCGCCGCGGGGCCTTTTATCCCGGTCAATTGCGGGGCCATACCGGAGAACCTCCTTGAAAGCGAATTCTTCGGCCATACCAAGGGAGCCTTTACCGGCGCCGACCGCTCCCGAAAGGGATTGTTTCTGCAAGCGGACAAGGGCACGATATTCCTCGACGAGATCGGCGAGTTGCCGCTCGCCCTGCAGACCAAGCTGCTCCACGTGATCGAGGACAAGGGAGTGCGGCCCCTCGGCACGGAGCAGGAACGCAAAGTGGATGTGCGAATCATTGTGGCCACCAACCGCGACCTGGTCGACATGGTCAAATCCGGGAATTTTCGCGAGGACCTGTATTTCCGGGTCAGCGTCTTTCACGTCGAGGTTCCGCCTCTACGGCAGCGCGTCGAGGACATTCCTGCGTTGGTGCGCTTTTTCGTGGAGCGCAACAAGGGGCGCTACGGCTATCGGGGCCCGGTCACGGTGGAGCCGGAAGCGGAAGAGATGCTCAAGGCCTATGGCTGGCCGGGCAACGTGCGGGAGCTGGAGAACGTGATTGACCGGGCGTTGGTGCTCGCCGAGGACGGACGGGTGACACTGGAGGATCTTCCCCCGGCCATGGTGCGGGCCGCGGCCCCTGGGCGGACGCGTTCCGAAATACCCTATTCCGGCGGCAGCCTCCGGGAGCAGTTGCGGACGGTCGAGCACGGCATCATCCTGCGTGCCATCGAAGAGGCAGGTGGCGACCGGCGCGCGGCAGCGGAACGCCTTGAGATCGGCCTTTCGAGCCTGTATAGAAAGCTGGAAGATTTCGACCGGCAGTCCGGGGCGGAGTCCAAGGCAAGAACTGCATCGGTCAAGGATTGACCCCATTAACGAGTGAGTGACGAGCGATGAGAGACTGGCGCACGACGATTCATGGGCTGGTGTTTGTTTTCGGACTGGCGATTGCTTCCCCGGTTTGGGCCGATGCAGAGGAGGACTACAAGGCGGGGTACGAAGCCTATCGGAAAGGCGACATGGGCGGAGCCATGAAGAACCTGGAAAGGGCGGCAGCAGCCAACCATGTGCGCGCCCAGGCCCTGCTCGGGCAACTACTGGATGTAGCAGACAACAACGAGCAGGCGATGAAGTATTATCGGATGGCCGCGGATCAGGGTGACCCGGAGGCCATGTTCGGCATCGGAGTTATGTACCGTTCGGGCGACGGAATCGAGAAGAACGAAAAAGAAGGCCGGGACTGGATCCGGAAGGCGGCGGAGAAAGGGTATCCCCCGGCGGTGGCGGCCATGGCCGGTCACTATATGTCCGGTGCCAAAGGCGGAGCCACGGCGGATGACGGGGAAATGGCGGAAGCGAGACGCTGGATCACGGCGGCCGCAGAGCAGGACAACCTGCCGGCCATGCGCGCCGTGGTGGACGGATACAAAACGGGTAAACATGGATTTCCCCAGGACCCTGCCCAAGCGGCGGCTTGGGAAGCGAAGCTGAAGGCGAAGCAGAAACCGGCCGGCAAGGCCGAAGACAAGTGACGAGGGATAGACCTTTTGTCCTCAGATCAACGGAGATCTAAATTGAAATTGCATGCATGGCGTCGCCAGCTGCTGGCACTGGCGCTCCTCATGGGGGCGGGTACGGTGCAGGCGGCGGATCCGGTCCAGGGCGGGCAGCTGTACACCCAGCACTGCGCGGTCTGTCACGGGCCTAACGGTATCAGTGTGTTCCCCGGGGCCCCCAATTTTGCACGCAAGGAGAGGGTGTTCCAGCCGGATGCCGTGCTCCTGAACAGTGTCAAGTACGGCAAGAATGCCATGCCGGGATTCACGGGATTGCTGAGGGATCAGCAGATCCTGGACATCATCTCTTACATCAGAACCATCCGATGAAATCCATGCGCAATTGGCTGTGGGTCTTCATGGGCGCCCTCGTACCGTTTTCCCCGTTAACAAGCCAGGCGGCACCAGCGCCTGCGGCGGAGGAGCGCGTCACCGAAACCTTCGAAGTGGGCAAGAATGTTTATGTCCGGGCCCTCACCGTGCAGAAAAGCCGCAACGTGATGTGGGTGGGCACCTCGACCGGGGTGCACGAAATCGATCTCAAGACCCTGCAGCCGAAGAACACCTTTACCCGGGAGCAGGGCCTGGCCAACGAGTACGTGTTCGCGGTGGGGATCGACAGCCAGGACTACGTGTGGTTCGGCACCAATGCCGGCGGCACCTCGCGCTACAAGGACGGCAAGTGGAAGACCTATTTCCCGATGCACGGCCTGGCGGACTACTGGATCTATGCCTACGCGAGCCAGAAGGACGGGTCCCTGTGGATCGGGACCTGGGCCGGGGCGAGCCATTTCGACCTGAAGACCGGCAAGTTCAAGAACTACGTGAAAGAGCTGGTGAACGAGTGGGTCTACGGGATCGCCGTGGACCAGAAGGATCGTATCTGGTTCGGCACCGAGGGCGGGGTGTCCATGTTCGACGGCAAGAAATGGCGCGCCTGGACCCATGCCGACGGCCTGGGCGGACCCAATGTCGAGGAGCTGAAGCCCAGCGCCAATACGGGATTGGGGACTCGCTCCCGCCATGACCTGTCCACCATGACCGAGGGGCAGCCCACCTACAACCCGAATTATGTCTTCTCGATCCACGTGGCTCCGGACGGAAACGTCTGGGCCGGGACCTGGGGTGGCGGCGTTTCGCGCTTCGACGGCAGCAAGTGGACCAATTTCACCTCGCGCGAAGGTCTTGCTGGAAACATTGTCTACAGCATCGCCCAGGACAGCCGGGGCGTGTTCTGGTTCGGCACCAACAAGGGGGTCAGTCGCTATGACGGCAAGACCTGGCGCAGCTTTGGTGTCAAGGAGGGCCTGCTCGATAACGACGTCTATGCGCTGGCGGTCACCCCCGGCGGGGACCTATGGGCCGGCACCAAGAACGGCGTGGCCCGGATCGGCCGCTGAGGGAAGAGTCAAAGTCAGGAACAGGAAGGACCGAATATGCAGGTTGATTTCAAGTTGGCGGCGCTCGGGGTCATCGTGGTTGGAGCCTTGGTCGCGGGCGCTTATACCCTGGGTGTGAAGCAGGCGACCAAGCCGGAGCCCGCGCCGCCGGCGCCTCCCGCCCCCGCGGCTTCCCAGCAAACTCCGGCCGGACACCCCCCGGTAGTCCAGCCCGGTGCTCCCCCCGAGCCGGTGCGGGAGGGAACCGTTACCGGCGCCGACCCGACCGCCAAGTTCACCCATTTCCGGGTGGGGAATCGCAACGTGAAGCGGGTCTTCGCCGACGGGAACCTGGTGTGGATCGGCACTTCCGGGGGGGTGATCCGCTACGACACCACCACGGATCAGTACAAGCTGTTCGACAACAAGACCGGGCTGCTGTCCAACGGCATGTTCTACGTCGGGAAGATCGATGACCGCATCACCGTCGGCACCTACGGCGGAGGACTGTCGATTTACGACGAAACGAACAAGGCGTGGAAGAACTACAATGTGCCCCAGGGTCTCGCCGATGCCTTTGTGTACGACGTGATCCGCGTGCGCAACGGAGACCTGTGGATCGCCACCTGGTCAGGCGCCAACCGGGTCCGGGGAGGCGCGCTGGACGATCCTTCCAAGTGGGACACCTTCACCGTGGAGAGCACCGGGAGCGGCTTGCCCAACGATTGGGTATACGGCCTGGCCGAGGGCAAGAGCGGTGAAATCTGGTTTGCGACCGAGGGCGGGCTTGCCCGATTCAAGGACGGCACGTGGGAGAACTGGAACCACGCCAAAGGGCTCGGCGCACCCTACGAGAAGGTGAAGGCCGACATCGAATTCAAGAGCGATCCGGGGAAGATGTCGGAGCACCACGCGGCCCAGAAGAAGGAGATGGGACTGGAGGACGTTGACGTCGCCTACAATCCCAATTACATCGTTTCCATTGCGGTCGGCAAGGACGGCGCGGTATGGACAGGAACCTGGGGCGGGGGGCTTTCGCGCTTCGACGGCAAGAAGTGGAAGACCTACACCACGGCGGACGGGCTGCCAAGCAACCACGTGTTCATGCTGCACTTCGATCCCAAGGATCAGCTGTGGGTCGGAACGAGCAAGGGGCTGGCGCGATTCGATAATGGAAAATTCAAGGTGTTCACCACCGCTGACGGGCTGTTCAGCGACTTGGTCTTTTCCATGACCACGGCGGCGGACGGCAGCCAGTGGATCGGTAGTTTCGGCGGCGTCACTCACCTGAGGCCGTGATTCCGCCGCGCCCCGGAGCGAGGCGGGCCGTGCTTGCTCGCGCGCGGGAGGCGACGGCAAGCGCAGTGGGGCTCAGCGCTGATGCTGCTTGAGCAGCCGGTTGCGTTCGCGCTTCCACTCCATTTCTTTTTCCGAGGCCCGCTTTTCATGCTGACGCTTGCCCTTGGCCAGGCCAATCTCTGCCTTGATGCGCCCGGCCTTGTAATGCAGATCCAGTGGGACCAGGGTGTATCCCGCGCGTTCGGTCTTGCCGATGAGGCGCTTGATTTCCTCGTCATGGAGCAGGAGCTTGCGGCTGCGCGTGGGGTCGGGCTGGACGTGAGTCGAGGCGGTGGCAAGGGGAGTGATGTGGGCGCCGACCAGGTAGACTTCGCTGCCCTTGACCAGCACGTACGCTTCCTTGATCTGGACATGCCCGGCACGGATTGCTTTCACCTCCCAGCCCTCGAGGGCAATCCCGGCCTCGTAGCGCTCTTCGATGAAATAATCGTGGAAAGCCTTCTTGTTCTGAACGATGCTCATGACGGGCCGAGGAGTGGTGCTATTCTAGCAATAAAACCTCGCGGAGCTGCGCGCCCCGCGTCCGAGAAATGCGTGGGCGCCCATGGCTGAAGTTCAGAAATCGGTGCTGGTGGGATATTCGGCGCAGCAGATGTACGAACTGGTGGACCGCATCGAGGACTATCCCAAGTTTCTGCCATGGTGCGGCGGCACTTCCATCGAGCACCTCGACGAACATCGCTCTCACGCAACCATCCGCATCGACTACCACCACGTCAAGACCAGCTTCACCACCGAGAACACGCGCCAGGCGCCGGAGCTCATCGAAATGACTCTGGTGAACGGTCCCTTCCGGCACCTGGACGGGCACTGGCGCTTTGTCCCGCTTTCTCCCGAGGCCTGCAAGATCGAATTCCGCCTGCATTACGAGTTTTCCCACAAGGTGCTGGAGAAGCTGGTGGCGCCGGTGTTTCACGTCATCGCCAACAGCTTTGTCGACGCCTTCATCCGTCGGGCGGAGCAGGTGCTGGAGTAGGCATGGCGGAAGAAATCAGCGTCGAGGTGGCCTACGCGCTGCCCCAGGTGCAGACCCTGCTGACCCTGACCGTTCCCGCCGGAATCACCGCCGCGGAGGCCGTGCGGCGCTCCGGCATTCTGGAGAAGCATTCGGAAATTGACCTGAGCCACGCCAAGCTCGGCATCTTTGGCAAACACGTCAAGCACGACGCGCTGCTCCGCGACGGGGATCGCGTCGAGATCTACCGGCCGCTGATCGCCGACCCCAAGGAAGTCCGCCGGCAGCGCGCGGCGGAGGGCAAGGCAATGAAGAAGGGGGCTGGCTCCGTGGAAGCCGAGGCGAGCCGGGACTGATTTGGCGGGGAAGTTCGCGTGGCGCCGATCGGCGACCGCCTTGCGGCGCGGTGCGCGCTGCAAGGCCTACTTGCAGTATTTGGCGACTTCTTCCCGCG
>DKBC01000288.1 GCA_002451065.1 Betaproteobacteria bacterium UBA6910 | reverse complement strand
ATCTTGCCGAAGGCCTGCACCGCGTCGGTGTGCACCAGAGCGCCGGCGGCACGCGCCTTTTCCGCCACCGCCGCCACGTCGTAGACGACGCCGGTTTCATTGTTGGCGAGCATCACGGACACCATCCCCGCAGGCCCGGCAAGGGCGGCATCCAAATGCTGGGGATCCAGGCGCCCCGCGCTGTCCACCGCCAGCGTGCGCAACGTCCAGCCCTGACGGGCCAGCTCTTGCGCGGGCTTCATGACGCAGGGGTGCTCGACAGCGCTCACCGTCACCTGCGACGGCTTGAGATACGCGGCGGCGCCCTTGAGGAAGAGATTGTTCGCCTCCGAGCCGCCGCTCACGAAAATCACCTGGGGAGGCTGCACGCCCAGGGCCGACGCCACCTGCTCCCGGGCCGCATCCACGGCCTTGCGCGCCCGGGTTCCCCACTCGTGGCGGCTGGATGCGTTGCCATAGCTCTCGCGGAAATACGGCAGCATCGCCGCGAGCACTGCCTCATCGACCGGAGTGGTTGCGTTATGGTCGAGATAGACAGGCAGACCCATCCAAAACCCTAGGCCGAGACGACGGTCGGCGTGGTGCGCTCCCGGCGGATGCGGCGGTCTTCCAGGGTCGACACGTTGGACGGCTTCTGCTTGTCCACCATGTCCTTCAGCGTCACCGAGGTGAGGTACTCGTAAATGCGCTCGTTGAGGCTGGTCCACAGGTCGTGGGTTATGCAGCGCTGCTCGTCCTGACAATTGGCCATGCCGCCGCAACGGGTGGCGTCCAGGGGCTCGTCCACGGCAAGTATGATTTCCGCCACCGTAATCTTGTCTGTGGGCTTGGCGAGGTTGTAGCCGCCGCCGGGACCGCGCACGCTCTCCACGAGGCCGTGCCGCCGCAGCTTGCCGAACAGCTGCTCCAGGTAGGAAAGGGAAATCTGCTGCCGGTCGCTGATGCCGGCTAAGGTCACCGGGCCATTGCCGTGACGCATGGCCAGGTCAATCATCGCCGTCACCGCAAAGCGTCCTTTGGTCGTGAGTCTCATATCGGAACCTCTCGGTTGGGTCGTTGGGGAAAAATCCTTACGGACAACCAGAACAACGATTGTTGAATAATTTTGTCAACTTTAGGCCACCGAAGTTCCCTAGTCAACGATGCGATTCAGGTACTCGGGGTCGAATTTGTCGGCAGTGGCTTTTTCATCCTCGATGGACGCTCCCAGCCGCTTCAATTGCTCCAGGATGAGCTCGATGCGATGGTCGGTGGAAACGGTGTGATCAATGAGACCGTGGATGGCCTTGGCCACCGGGTCGTCCATGTTGGGGCTGATGGCGTAAGCCGAGAAGCCCAGGGTTTCCGCCTGCCGCGCCCGCGCCTCTTCCCGCGTTACGTCAACGACATGGGCGGGTATCCCGACCGCCGTAGCGGCGGGTGGAATGTCTTTGACCACAACGGCGTTGGAGCCCACCTTCGCCCCTTCGCCAATCGTGACCGGCCCCAGGATCTTGGCGCCCGCGCCCACCACCACGCCGTTGCCCAGAGTCGGATGGCGCTTGCCCTTGTTCCAGGAAGTGCCTCCCAGGGTCACACCGTGGTAGAGGGTGACGTCATCGCCAATCTCGGCGGTTTCCCCAATGACCACGCCCATGCCATGGTCGATGAAAAACCGCCGGCCGATGCGGGCGCCGGGGTGAATTTCGATGCCGGTGAACCAGCGGCCGAGATGGGAAACAAAACGCGCCAGCCACTTGAGACCCAGCCCCCAGAGCCAGTGGCTCAGCCGGTGGAACATGCGGGCGTGGAACCCTGGATAGCAGGTCACCACTTCCCAGACGTTGCGGGCCGCCGGGTCGCGGTCGAATACGCTGTCGATATCTTCCCTGACGAGTTCAAACATGGCGTGAGTATGGCTGGGGAGCCCCCAGTATGCGTTTTTTCTACCAAATTGGTCAACTACTTAGCGATTGATTTCAGAATTCCCCTGAGGATCGCCACCTCCTCCTTTTCGAGCCGGGCGCGGGAGAAAAGGCGCCGCAGGCGGAGCATCAGGCGCTTGGGGTTTTGAGGGTCCAGAAAGCCAGTCTTTTGCAGGGCGTCCTCCATGGCCTCGAACAAGCGCTCGATGTCCTTCAGAGTCGCGGGTTCGAATTCCGGGACCGGCAACGCCGGCCCGGCTTGCGCCGCGACATGCAACTCGTAGGCCATCACCTGCACCGCCGCGGCGAGGTTGAGGGAGGCGTATTCCGGATTAGCCGGGATGTTCACCAGGATCTGGCAGCGGCCCACCTCCTCCATGGACAGCCCGAAAGTCTCGCTGCCGAACACCAGCGCCACCGGGTGCGCTGCCGCCTCCGCCGCCAGTCTCGCCGCCGCTTCCCGCGGCGGGAGGACGCTGGGCGGGAGATCCCGGTAGCGCGAGCTGGTGGCGACAGCGAGTACCGTGTCCTCCAGCGCCTGGTCCAGGCTCGAACAAACGCGAGCCCGCGCCAGCACGTCCACGGCGCCGGATGCCATGGCATCTGCCTGGGCATCGGGAAACTGCCGGGGATTCACCAGCCACAGATCCCGCAGCCCCATGGTCTTCATGGCCCGCGCCGTGGCGCCGATGTTTCCGGGATGGCTGGTGTGGCTGAGGATGACGCGAACGTTGCGGAGCGGATCGGGAAGACTCATATTAAAATGGGGGTTTTTTTCCGCGCTCCCTCCCGCCCCACACCATGCATCCCATGCTCAACACGGCCGTCAAGGCCGCGCGCCGCGCCGCCGGCATCATCAACCGGGCGGCGCAGAACCTGGATCTGGTCGTCGTCGCGCGCAAGTCGCAAGCCGACTACGTGAGCGAGGCGGACCGGGCGGCGGAGAAAGCCATCATCGACGTGCTGCTCGGCGCTTATCCGAACCACTCGATTCTAGCAGAGGAGAGCGGGGCTCAAGGCGCGTCGGAGTATCAGTGGATCATCGATCCCCTGGATGGCACCACCAATTTCGTCCACGGGCTGCCCCAGTACGCGGTGTCCATCGCGCTGGCCCACAAGGGCTCCATAACCCAGGCGGTGATCTACGATCCGAATCGCAACGACCTGTTCACGGCCTCCCGGGGGCGCGGCGCTTTTCTCAACGACCACCGCCTGCGGGTCAGCAAGCGCACCAAGCTCGAGGACGCGCTGATCGGCACCGGTTTTCCGTTCCGCCAGCTCGCCAATCTGGAAGAGTACATCGGCATGTTCCGTGACCTGGTGAAGCAGACCGCCGGGCTGCGCCGCCCCGGGTCCGCTTCCCTGGACCTGGCCTACGTCGCGGCCGGCTGGTACGACGGATTCTGGGAACTGGGACTTTCCAAGTGGGATATCGCGGCCGGATCGTTGCTCATCACCGAGGCCGGCGGGCTGGTGGGTGACCTGCGCGGCGAGGACGGCTGGTTCGAGTCGGGCAATATCGTCGCCGGCAGCCCGAAAATCTTTGCCCAGATGCTGCGGGTAATCGCGCCCCACCTCAAGGGCGGCCTCAAGGACTGAGCCCGGCGGCTCAGCGGTAGACCAGCACCGGTATCTTGCAGAGGTTCAGCACCTTGTGGGTCTCGCTGCCCAGCAGCAGCGCGTTGAGGCCACTGCGACCCCGGGACGCCATGAAGATGAGGTCGCACCCATGCTCCTGGGCGGCGCGAATGATGGCCTCATGGGGAGCGTGAGAGGGGAGGAACACCGCGTCCGCGGAAACGCCGGCCTCCTTGGCCTGGGCCAGGACGGGGTCGACGAATTTGCGGGCCTGTCTCTCGGATTCCTCCAGGAACCGCTTCGGTTTCGCCGGATCGTAATGGGCATCGTCGCTGAACCCGGTAGCCGGCGCTGGCGCCTCCGGGAGCACGTTGAGAAACGTGAGCTTGGCGCGGGAGTCCTTGGCGAAGGCAATCGCTTTTTCCGCCGAGGTCTTGGACAGCTCCGAGCCGTCGGTCGGCACCAGAATGTGCTTGAACATCTCTATCTCCCCAATGTGGCTGCGTCGATTCGCGGATGGACGGCATCTTACCGGACGCCGCGTCTCCGCGCACCATTCATCATGATCTTGGCCCGCAAGCCGGGAAGCGCCCCAGTGTCGCGCCTCGTATCCGTTCTGCGCAGCCTCCCGCCCTTGGCGCGAAAGGCTCCGGGAGCGGATTGTATATGGCTTCCTCCAGAGCCCCCCAGACGCCCGGGCGGCATACCGTGTGGGGCGTGGAATGCACTCCGATGCTCAACGGCCGAGGCGCCACGCGCGGCGTCCCGCCATCGCCCGCGGCCTTCCGCCTCAACGCCCTTCGATGAAAACCTCCGCCAACCCGCAGGACGTCGGGCAGCCCCCGATGTTGCATAAGCGCAAGGCCGGAGATTTCATCGGGTTTTCAGGCCGCCGCACTGACGACCTATACCGCGACCTGCACCGAACCGAAAAATTCGCCCCGAACCGGACAGCGTCCTATCGCACTAGGGCATCGACGAAGTCCCGCCCCAGCGCGACTGGAAATCGAACGAGAGCTGGCGGCGATGCCTGATCGCCAGCAGATAGGGACTCGCGTCAATCTGTGCGTACAGCACCAAGTAGTGCCCGAGGATGTATTCGCGCAGCGCATCCGGATCCGGCGTCAGCGCCGACAACTTTGCTCGCAGTGCTTCAAGAGCATTCGTGGTTTCGACGAAGCGAGCCGCATGCGCCAGGAACGGTCGTCCGATACCGGGAAACCGTTCGAGGTTCGAAATCCCGGTGCCCAGCAACTCGTCGAGCAGCGTGTCGTCAGCCTGGGGCGCTTCGGCCCCGGTCGGAAAACGGTCGATGTCGGCGAGGTTGCGCTCGAAGTTCGCGGTGAGCCGGACGACGGGCTTCCCCGCCAAGGAAGCCGCTATGCCCGTCCTACACGCTGCGCCGGCGCTTAATCGACTGAATCACGCCGCGCGCATCCTTCACGCGTCCGACGGCGACATCTGCGAGCCCCCTGCCCGCCTCGTCGATCAGCAGTAAGTGAATGTGTTCGCGTTCCAGCCGGTGGCAATGATCCAGCCGCTCCGCGCCGATCAGCGCCACGTAGCTCTCGCCGTTCCTGGTGATGATCTTCTCGGCGCCGAGCTCGACGTCTTCCGCCACCTCCGAAAAATTGGCGCGAGCCTGCGAGGGCAACAACGTTGACCGGCTAGGATCAGATTTACGGCAGCCATTCGGACTTGCCTATTCGTTTCTATTGGAATCTCAGGCTATGCAGTTCTTACGCGGATCTGCCGCGCAAGGGCAGCGAAGGCATTGGAGTCAATACTGTCCTCATGGAGGCATGCGGGCGGAGAGTCTTCCAAACCTTCGCGACTCACGTACGCGGCCAGATCGGTCAAAAAATGTCATGAGGCTTGATGCCGCTCTTGATGATATCTTTGACGATGTCCAGCAAAGCGGTAGCGATATGCTCTTCAATGGCGAAGGAACCATAGGTGGCCGTGGCAACGACCCGTTGGTCCATGACGTCATCGGCATTGGTGTCCGATCAGCGGCACGACACCGCGTATTCGACAGGTGCTCATGCAGGCGGGAGCTGCAAGCCAGCAGCGCAACAATTGCAGGATCGCCAGCCGGTAACCAGTTTGGCCGGGTATAGGGATAAGGCACATGGGACCTGCCCTGCCCCCATATCCGACGCCCGCCGCGAGGACTCCGGGCAACCCCGGGACGTCGCTCCCAGAAGGTGACGCCATGGCGCTGCTGCTGGTTCGCGCCGTTGAGGAGCACGACCCGAAGTTCTTCACCCCCGACGCTCTNNTGCCCGCAGCGACGCGGAGTTGCTGAAGAGGAGAACACAGCACCTCTTTCGGACGGTTCCCAAGGCTGTCCGCTCCTGGGCGCAAGCCCCCCTTCTGCCCGTTTCCCGCCTGAAGGCGGTGGTCTTCGCTGCCTTCCTGCTCGGCGCCCTGTCGAACTACCTGGGACCAAGCGGCGTCGTCGCCATTGTCGCGAACCCGTTGGCCATTCTTATATTGTGGAACCTGGCGGTTTACGTGTGGTTGGGCATCTCGCTGGGAGCGCAGCGCGCTGTCCGATCTGGCGCAGCCCCTGACCGGTCCTCGACCGTCGCGACATCCGGAATCGCTCTCGGCGGAACAGGCCCCGATCACTCACGCGGTCATGACGGCCTGGCGAAGTTCCTTATCCCGGGCCTCTGGCTGTCCTGGCGGCGATGGGCCGCACGGGGTGGAGGCGCCCGTGCCGGGATCCGCAATACCGGGGAAGTCGCCGGCGCCTTCGCTGAATACTATTGGATGTCAGCCCGGCCGGTGGTGATCGCGAGAATCGAACGCATGCTCCACTGGGGAGCCATGGGCTTGTTGCTGGGCGCCCTCGCCGGCACGTACGTGCGCGGGTTTTTCTTCGAATACAATGCCGTCTGGCAAAGCACCTTCATGTCGCGTCCCGAGTCATTGGCGACCCTGCTGAACGTATTGCTCGGACCCGCTTGTCTCCTCCTCGATCGTGCGCTGCTGACCCCTGACGCAGTCCAGCCGCTGCTGCTGCCGCAGGGTACCAATGCGGCGGCATGGATTCACAGGCTCGCACTGACGGGGGTGTTGTTCGTGCTGGTGCCGCGGGCGGTCCTGGCAGGTCTCGCGGCCCGGCGCGCAAACAGCGCGGCGGCCCGCGTCCCTGTCGACCTCGAAGACGGCTACTTTGCCGGTGTCATCCGGGCGGCGCGCGAGGGCCAGATTCGCCGCGTGCGCGCGGGCGTCGAGGAAACGATGCGGCGGGAACTCGGCAGATTCGCGGACGCTATTGCATCCTACGTGGCTGAGCGCTTTATCGACGGGCTCATAGCGCCGGCATTAATGAAGTTCAGGCAGGACGGAGGCCGAATCGCCGACCTGGAGGCAGCGATCCTCGAGCTCGAAGCACGGTTCGAACCGGAGCTGCGGGAGCAACTGCAGGCCGAGCAGGCTCGGTTGGAGGAATCCATTCGCAGCGACATTCAGGCGGTTGTCGGCAAGGAATTCGTCACGGCGACCGCCGTGATCGGGGACATTTCACAGGGCTCATTGCCGACCAGCCCGGAAGTGACCGGCCAGCTGGCCACCAATGTCGGCGATACCGTGGGCGCCACCGTCACCGCCGCGGTCAGCGTGATGACGGCCACACTGAGCGGTGGCATGGGCAAGTCTGCAGGGATTGCCATTCTCGCCGGGCTGCTCCATACCTCCGGCCCCATTGGGCTGCTCATCGGCGGCATCGCCGGGATGGCGATAGCAGGCGGCGCATATGTTCTCGGGCGCGACCGCGTGACCGAGGCGGTGAAGCAGTGGCGGCTGCCGGCGGCAGTATTTTCCATGGCGCTGCGGGATGCGAGGATCAACGAGCTCCGGGAAGCGACCCGCCGGGAGATCAGGCAGGAGATTGAGCGCCGCACCGGACCCGCGATAGGTGAAACTGCGGCGCTCATGCTCCGTCGGCTCTCGGAGTCTTTTGCGGCCCGCGGGCGGGACGGCGCTTAAGCGGGCACCTCTAGCGGGATTCGGTGAAGGTGATCGAGGCAGCGCTCGGCCAGGTCCTTCCCGTCCGCTACCGCACCATCCCGGACCTTTGCGAGCGCCAGAGGCCCAACGTCGCCCCGCCTGATCTCCCGCAGCGCGCCCTCCTCAGCGCATTAGCAATGGAAGAGCATCTTCTTGCCGGTCGCGGAGCAGCCCACCCGAAGTCTTGGGCACTGCGCATC
>DKBC01000356.1 GCA_002451065.1 Betaproteobacteria bacterium UBA6910 | reverse complement strand
CCTGTTCATGGCCACCATCGGCCTCACCTTCTTCCTGGAGGGACTGTCTCAGGGGATGTGGGGCGCCCAGGTCCATGGACTGGAGCTGGGCATCAAGGACATTCCCTTCAAGTTCGCGGGCATCAGCATCAGCCAGTTCGATCTGTTTGCGGCGGGCACTGCCGCGGTGCTGGTGGCGGCGCTGGCGATTTTCTTCCAGAAGACCCGCATCGGGCGGGCGCTGCGGGCGGTGGCGGATGATCACCAGGCGGCGCTCTCGGTGGGCATTCCGCTCAAGCACATCTGGGCCATCGTGTGGGCGGTGGCGGGTTTCGTGGCCCTGGTGGCGGGCCTGCTGTGGGGATCCCGCATCGGTGTGCAATTTTCCCTCACCCTGATCGCCCTCAAGGCGCTGCCGGTGCTGATTCTGGGCGGCTTCGAGTCCATTCCCGGCGCGATCGTGGGCGGGCTGATCATCGGCGCCAGCGAGAAGCTGGCGGAGGTCTATATCGGCTCCCCCATCGGGCTCGGTATCGGCACCGGCATGGAGAACTGGTTCCCCTATATGCTGGCCCTGGTTTTCCTGCTGGTGCGGCCGGAGGGCCTGTTTGGCGAAAGGCATATCGATCGGGTCTGACGGAACGTTGCCCCCCCCGACTAAACCAACAGCCCATGGACTGATCAATCATGCTCTACCGCGAAGCCGGCCAGTTCCGCGCCACCTATGCCGAGGATCAGCGCATCTTCCCGATCCGTCAGGACCGGTACGGCTTTGTGGCGCTGCTCCTGGTCGCGTTCGTGGGGGTGCCGCTGGTGGCCAACGAGTACTGGCTCAGCGCCATCCTGATCCCGGTCCTGATCCTGTCTCTGGCCGCGTTGGGGCTTAACATACTGACCGGCTATACCGGCCAGCTCTCACTGGGGACCGCGGGATTCATGGCGGTGGGCGCGTTCGCCGCCTTCAATTTCGCCATTCGCATCCCGGCCCTGCCGATCCTTGTGGTCTTCGTCCTCGCCGGGCTCACCGCGGCCCTGGTGGGGATCGTGTTTGGCCTGCCCAGCCTTCGCATCAAGGGCTTTTATCTCGCGGTGGCCACCCTCGCGGCACAGTTCTTCATCGAGTGGGTGCTCACCAAGTTCGGCTGGTTTTCCAACTACAACCCGTCGGGCGTGATTACCGCCCCCGCCATGAAGCTGTTCGGGGCGTTTCCGGTGGACACCCCCATGAAGCGCTATCTGTTTACCCTGAGTATCGTCGCGGTGATGGCGCTGCTGGCAAAGAACATGATGAGGTGCGCAACGGGGCGGGCGTTCATGGCGGTGCGGGACATGGATGTGGCTGCGGAAGTGATCGGCATCCCGATGCTCAGGACCAAGCTCCTGGCCTTCGCCATAAGCTCCTTTTACTGCGGGGTCGCCGGCGCGCTGTGGGCTTTCGCCTACCTGGGATCGGTGGAGCCCCAGGCATTCACCCTGGACCGCTCGTTCCAGATCCTGTTCATGATCATTCTGGGCGGCGTCGGCACGGTGCTGGGCTCGTTCCTGGGCGCGGCCTTCATCGTGCTGTTGCCGATCTTCCTGAACAATTTCGTGCACCAGGTCATCCCCGGATTGAGCAGCGATCTGCTGTCCAACCTGGAGCTGATGATCTTCGGCGGCTTGATTATTTTTTTCCTGGCCGTGGAGCCCCATGGACTCGCCCGGCTCTGGCAGATCGCGAAGGAAAAGCTGCGGCTGTGGCCGTTCCCGCATTGAGCCACCGCCAGGATTTTGAGACCGGTGCAGCCCGGTTCAATGGCTGCCAAACAAGCGTTTGAGAGGAGGGAAGAGACATGAATGGAAAGTTGACCACGAGCATCAAGCTGGCCGCCCTGTGCCTGGGCCTAGGTGGCGCCATCATCGCGGCACCGGCCCTGGCGCAGCAGGCCAAGGAGCAGTTCGTGCCGATGCTGAGCTACCGGGTGGGACCCTACGCCGCGGGTGGCAGCGGATTCTTCTCCGGGTACATCGATTACCTGGACATGCTCAACAAGCGCGACGGCGGCATCGGCGGCGTCAAGCTCACATGGGAGGAATGCGAGACCGAGTACAAGAACGATCGGGGCGTGGAGTGCTACGAGCGCCTGAAGAACAAGGGTCCCACGGGCGGAACCGTGTTCACGCCGCTCTCCACGGGCATCACCTACGCCATCCTTGAGCGGGCGACCAATGACAAGCATCCCGTGATGTCCATGGGTTACGGGCGCACCGATGCTTCCGACGGCCGGGTATTTCCCTACGTGTTTCCCATCGTAACCAACTACTGGTCCCAGAACACGGCGAAAATCAAGTTCATTGGCCAGCGCGAGGGCGGCATGGACAAGCTCAAGGGCAAGAAGATCGTGAACCTCTATCATGGCTCAGCCTACGGCAAGGAAACCATCGGCATCCTGGACGCCCAGGCCAAGAAATATGGCTTTGAAGTGATTCACATCGAGGTGCCGCACCCGGGCAACGAGCAGCAGTCTCAGTGGCTGCAAATCAGCAAGATCAAGCCTGATTACGTGATCCTGCGCGGCTGGGGCGTGATGAACCCTACCGCCCTCAAGACCGCCCAGAAAGTCGGATTTCCGGCGGACAAGATCATCGGTGTGTGGTGGAGCGGTGCCGAGGAGGATGTAATCCCGGCGGGCGACGCGGCCAAGGGTTACATCGCGGCCGGATTCCACCCCAGCGGCCAGGACTTCCCGGTGATCCAGGACATCCTCAAGCAGGTTTACGGGGGCGGCAACAAGGGCGCCATGGATGATCCGAAGCGCATCGGCCAGATCTACTACAACCGGGGCGTGATCCAGGGGATTCTGACCGCGGAGGCTGTCCGCACCGCCCAGGAGAAATACGGCAAGCGTGCCCTCACCGGCGAAGAAATGCGCTGGGGCATCGAGAACCTCAAGATCGACGAGAATCGCATCAAGCAGCTGGGCGCTTTCGGCATGCTGCAGCCGTTGTCGCTCTCGTGCCTCGACCACGAGGGCGGCGGCGCGGTGAAGTTCCAGCAGTGGAACGGCGAACGCTGGGTGGTGATCACCGACTGGATACAATCCGACCAGACTCTGGTGCGGCCCGAGATCGAAAAGAGCGCCGCGCAATACGCCAAGGAGAAGGGCATCACTCCGCGGGATTGCGCCAAGGAAGCCGCGGCCGCCAAGAAATAGCCAATCAGTGTCGTGCCGGGGCCGATGGCGCTCCGGCACGATCCTTGTCGGGAGAGACCATGACCGCCGCCCAAGCCGCAACCTCCGCTACAGCGCCCGCCACCCTCCTCGCGGTCAACAACATCGAGGTGATCTACGATCACGTCATCCTGGTGCTGAAGGGGGTTTCGCTCTCGGTGCCGGAAGGCATGATCGTGGCGCTCCTCGGCGCCAACGGCGCCGGAAAGACCACCACCCTCAAGGCGGTTTCCAACCTGTTGCGGGCCGAGCGTGGTGACGTCACCAAGGGCACCATCGAATTCCAAGGGAAGCGGGTTGACCGGCTTACGCCCTCTGATTTGGTCAAAATGGGCGTGGTGCAGGTGATGGAGGGCCGCCATTGTTTCGCGCACCTTACGGTGGAAGAGAACCTGCTCACCGGTGCCTATACCCGGCGCGCCGGACGTGCCGAGATCAAGCGGGACCTGGAGATGGTCTACACCTATTTCCCGCGCCTCAAGCAGCGCCGCGGCAGCCAGTCCGGCTACACTTCCGGAGGCGAACAGCAGATGACGGCCGTGGGACGGGCGCTGATGGCGCGCCCCAAGATGATCCTGCTGGACGAGCCTTCCATGGGGCTCGCGCCCCAGGTGGTGGAGGAAATCTTCGACATCGTGAAGAGCCTCAACCAGAAGGAGAAGGTGAGCTTCCTGCTGGCCGAGCAGAACACCATGGTGGCCCTGCGCTTCGCCGACTACGGCTATATCCTGGAGAACGG
>DKBC01000044.1 GCA_002451065.1 Betaproteobacteria bacterium UBA6910 | reverse complement strand
GAGGCGGAGCGCCGGGTGGCCGCCATCGGGGAGCGGGTTGCGTCCCAGGTGGACCTGGAGCGCCTGCTTGGCATCGCAGGCGAAGCGCCCCCGCTGCCGGCGGCGCAGGCGCCGCCAGCGCTGCCCCGGCCGGAGCTTCGGATCGCGGTGGCCCGGGACCGGGCGTTCAGCTTTTATTACCCCGACGACCTGGAGGCCCTGGCCGAAGCCGGCGCCGCTGTGGTCGAGGTGGACCTGGTCCGGGACCGGGCGCTGCCGGCGGTGGACGGGCTGTTTATCGGTGGCGGATTTCCGGAAATCTTTATGGGTGAGCTGGAAGCAAACCGCTCCATGCGCGACAGCGTGCGCGACGCCATCGAGGACGGCCTGCCGGCCTACGCCGAGTGCGGCGGGCTCATGTACCTCGCCCGCAGCCTCACCTGGAAAGGCAGGACCTGCGCCATGGCCGGGGTGATTCCCGGCGACGTGCTGATGCACGACAAACCCGTGGGACGCGGTTACGTGAAGCTTTCCGAAACGGCGGATGCCCCCTGGCCGCGGTCCCGTGAACCCGCCAGGGAGATCTGTGCCCACGAGTTTCACTACTCCACGCTGCAGAACCTGCCGCCCGGCGGCGCCTATGCCTACCGGGTGCTGCGGGGGCACGGCATCGACGGCGAGCATGACGGCCTGGTGCACAAGAACCTGCTGGCCTCCTACACCCACCTGCGCAGCGTCCCGGGCAACAACTGGGCGGGCCGGTTCGCCGCCTTCGTGCGCGCGCGGCGCGCCGAAACTCAAGTTAAGGAAAGGAAGGCATCATGATGACGGTCACCCCCCAGGCAGCGGACCAGATCCGGAACGCGGCCAGCCAGAGCGGCGCCCAGGGCATGCACCTGCGGGTGGCGGCGAAGCGCCTGGCCGACGGCTCGGTCAACTACGGCATCGGCTTCGACCATGAGCGGGAAAACGACAACGCGGTGGAGAGCCAGGGCGTCACCCTGCTGATCGCGCCCCAGAGCAAGGACCTGCTGGAGAACATCACCCTGGACTACGTGGAGCTGGAGCCCGGCGATTTCCAGTTCATCTTCATCGACCGCACCGAGCATCCTCTCGGCGCGGGGGACGACACTGCGCCCAAGGGCGATTGCGGCCGCGGCAAGTGCGGCTGCGGCTGAGGGAATGATCCTGACAAGCGTGAGGGTGGCGGCGTGAACACCCCGATCCTCGACCTGGTGGTCATCGGCAGCGGGCCCGGCGGCTACAAGTCGGCGGTCACCGCCGCGCACCTGGGCGCCCGGGTCGCACTGGTGGAAAAGGGGCTCGCCGGAGGCACCTGCCTCAACCAGGGCTGCATTCCGAAGAAATCCCTGCTGCACCTGGCGGCCTTGATCGAGGACGTGCGTGAATTGCAGGGGCGCGGTCTGGCTGGAGAGATTCGGGGCGACTTCGGCTCCGCCATGGCCCACAAGGACCAGGTGATCGCCGGCATCCGCGACAACTTTTCCGTGTGGCTCAAGCGCCTCGGCATCCGCTTGGTTCAAGGGGCGGCGCGCTTCGCCGGCGTCACCCTGGAGGGCGGCGAGCCGCACTTCGAGATCGAGGTCGCCGGCCCGGAGGGGAAGACGGTGCGCCTCGTCAGCCGCCGCGCCATCATCGCCGCGGGGGCCGAGCCGCGGCCTCTCGTTGAGTGCCCCGCGGACGGCGACAAGGTCATCACCTCCCGGGAATTCATGTTCGATCTGCGGCAGCTCCCCAAGCGCATGCTGTTCGTGGGCGGCGGCACCATCGGCGTCGAGTTGGGCTTCCTCATGCACCAGTTCGGGAGCGAGGTGGTCATAGCGGAGAAAACGGACCGGCTGCTGGCGAACCCGCGCATTCCCGAGCGTGCCAGCACGGTGCTGGAGCGCAAACTCAAGCGGGTGGGCGTCGACGTGCGCAAGCAGACGACCATTGCCCGCTGCCTTACCGACGTGGAAGGGGCGGAAGTCAAGTTCAGCGACGGTCGGCTGGAGCGATTCGACCGGGTGTTGGTGGCGGTGGGACGGCGTCCGCGCAATGACGGCATCGGACTGGAGGACTTGGGCGTGGACCTGGACCAGGATGGCTTCATCCGTGTCACCCCTTACCTGGAGACCACGGTGCCCGGCATCTACGCGGTGGGCGACTGCCGGCACGGCCCCATGACCGCCAACACCGCGCTCCATGACGCCAAGATTGCTGCCGGCAACGCCGTGGCGGGCAACCGCGTGACCACCAACTATTTCAAGGTGCCCATCGTGGTGCACTCCGCCCTGGAGATCGCCGCGGTGGGACTCACCGAGGACCAGGCCGAGGAAGCCGGGTTCGACGCCGACGTGGCCCGCACGCCCATGGCCGGCTCCGGCAAGGCCCGCGCCCACCACGAGCACGAGGGATTCATCGAGGTGGTGCACGACGCCGAGACCGGTCAGCTGCTGGGGGGCTGCATTGTCGGCCCCGAGGCCGGCGAGCAGATCCACATGATGTCCGCCGCCTGCCAGTCCACCCGCGGGCTGTGGTTCTTCAAGGACATGAGCTACTCACACCCGTCCTGGTGCGAGGAACTGGAAACCACGGTGGATCCCTACGCCTCCGCCTTCGCCCGCTCCGAGAAGGAAATTTTCCGGCCGGGTATCCTGGCCGCTCGTACCTAGTTGCCGCAGGGTCCGGCAGGGCAGGAGCGACGCGATTTGCTATGATGGCGGCTGTTGCCGACAGGAGAAACCCATGCGAAAAGCCCCCGCCATTTTCTTTGCCATTCTCGCCATCCTCGGCACCAGTTCGCTTCCGGCGGCCGAGCAGACCCTGGTGGAGCGGGCAATCCATGTCTGCAACGCCTGCCACGGGGAGGGCGGTGTTAGCGCCTCACCCGCCTATCCCAAGCTGGCGGGTCAGCCAGCCCTCTACACCCAGGAGCAGCTCAAAAAATTCCGCAGCCAGGGGCGTTCCGATTCCAGCCCCCAGGGCTACATGTGGGGCATTTCGGCCCTGCTGGACGACGCCACTATAACCGGGCTCGCGGAGTACTATGCCGAGCAGAAGGCGGTGCCAGGCAAGGCCGGCAGCCCGAAGCTGATGGCGCAGGGCAAGCAGATTTTCGAAGAGGGCGTTCCGGCCAAGGGGATTCCGGCATGCACCCAGTGCCATGGCCGGAACGGCGAGGGCGCATCGGTGTTCCCGAGGATCGCGGGCCAGCACGCCGAGTACCTGGTGCGCCAACTCAACGAATTCAATACCAAGCTGCGTCCCCACGGCACTGTCATGAAGGACAATGTGGTGAAGAAGATGACCGCGGACGAGATGAAGGCGGTGGCGGCCTACCTGCAGGCGAAGTAAGCTCCAACCTTGCGCCGGACCCGCCGGCCCGGCGCGCTCAATCCTCCCGCTTGCGCTTCAGCAGGGCATCCAGTCCCGCGAACGGCGAGTGGGTCGCCGGCGCGGAGCGCGGCTGGTCGCCCGGTCCACCGCCCCCGGCGTCGTGATCCAGAAACCGGGCGTGCTCGTTTTCGTGGCAGTAAATGCACAGCAGTTCCCAGTTGCTGCCGTCGGCAGGGTTGTTGTCGTGGTTCCCGTCCCGGTGGTGAACCGTCAGCTCTCTCAGCCGCTCCCCGGAGAATTCCCGGGCGCAGCGCGCGCATACCCAAGGCAGGATTTTGAGCGCCCGCTCGCGGTACCCGGCGTCGCGGGCTTCCCGGGCCTTGCGGGCCTCGGCCAGCACCCGATCCAGCTTCCCGGGACCGGTCGGGGCAGTGCGGCGGTTCGGCGGCAAAAACGGCTTGCGGGGCATGTTCAGCCAAATTCCGGAATCCCGTATATTAGCTCCGCACCCGGGAAAGCTGCTCGATGACGGGCTGCGCCAAGGGCTGGATCTGTTTTCGCAGCACGGTCCCGCTGGCCGTGGTGTGGGCGAGAAAGTCGAGGATGGTGGCTTCGCCCACGCGGCCCAGGTAATGGACCGCGAACAACTGGTCCCTGAGCCGCGGCAGGACGGCGAGCACGGCCGCGGTTTCGAAATCGGGACTGTCCAGTTGGGCCTCGGTTGCGCGCCGGCATGCCGCCAGTTCCAGGGCCGAAGTGCCGGGAACACCAGGGCGCCGGAAATAATTTCCCATGGCGGCGAAGGCGGCCGCGGCCACGTCCCGGTCGGTGAGTCTGCCGAGGGCCTCCTCGGCGGCAATGACGAACGCCTGTCCCGGTCCGTCCAGCGCCTTGGTGAGCAGGGCTGCGAGGGCGTTCCCCTCTGCCGCAAGCGTGGCGAGCGCCGGCGCCACCTGGGCGAAATCGGTCCACGCGGGCTGCCGCGCGGGAAGCCGGTCGGCGGCAGCGAAGAGGAACGCCACCCGATAAGCGTTTTCCCGGGCGGAGCGCTGCCAGAGGGCGAGGCGCGCGTCCTCGTCCAGCAAGTTTCCCTGGAGCACCAGGCGCACCGTCTCGTAGCGCACCCGCGGCTCGGTCTCGAACGGCAGGTGCTCCACCAGGTGGGCAGCGAGGACCGCCCCCATCTTGCCCTGGACGACGCATTCGCGCTCCAGCATGCGCCGGGCGTTCTCCGAGGTCGGCTCCACCCACCATAGCCGCTCCGCCAGCTCGTCGCTGAGTCCCGGCGCGCAGGCCGCCGCCGCGATGGCCTCCGGCTCCCCGAGCATGAGCAGGTTGGCAAGGCTGTCGTCCGGGGCCTGGCCCATGCGGGTCCAGCGGGCGAGGTACACCGGGTAGCCGCCGGGGGAGCCGGTGACGTGGGCGGAGATAAACTCGCGCACGCGCTTCAGGTAAAGCTCCGGCTTCACGTCGGGGTTGAGCTTCACCGCCGCCTCGCCGCGCTCCGCGAGTCCACGGACGGTAAGGGAGCGCTCGTCGATGCGGATTGCCTGCACGTTCTTGAGCAGCACGTGCAGGCGCAACCGGTCCTCATGGGTGAGCGCCATGCTGGCCTGGATCGAGTAGCGGCTTTGCTTGGACACCCGAGGGTCCCGGCCCTTAGTTGAGCTGGATGCGGTTGCCCCAGGGCACTGGCGCGTGTCCTTTCACCAGCCACACCACCGGGCAGGCGGGCTCGGCGGGAAACACACCCCGGGCGTCCGTGAAGTAGACCACGACCCCGGGATGCAGGTCCTGCTGTTCGATCCACCGAAAGGGCGGGCGGAAATCGGTCCCGCCGCCACCCGTGATGGACGGGGGCAGGGTGAGTTCCTCCCACGGCTCGAACACCCAGGGGCAGCCTTCCGCGAAGCCGGTGTCGCAGGCGAGCAGGGTGACGCGGGCGTGGAGCTGGCCCTTGATGGCGTTGATCTCTGCCAGGAAGTCGCGCATCTCTCCGTCAGAAACGGAACCGCTGGTGTCAAGCACCGCCAGGATGTCCGCCTCGTGGCTCCGCAAACTGGGCAGGATGGCCGGACCCTCACGCCGGCTCGGTCGCATGTAGCTGTGGTCCTCCCGGGCGGTAAGGGCGAGATGGTGGGCCAGCAGGACGCGCCAGTTGAGATGCGGCTTTTCCATCTGCTGCACCAGGCGTGCCAGCGCGCCCTTGAGCTTGCCGGCGGCCAGGGCCGCCTGGGCCGCGCTGGCGAGGCGCTGCTTCCACTGCTGGTCCAGGGCCTGGCGCTCCTGGGGCGACAGGGGCCGCGGCCGCGGGGCGCCGCCTGCCCCGGCGGCACCGCCGGGAGAGGTATCCGAGGGACCCCCGTCGGGGCCGTCGTAGAGATGCTGGTCCAGGGGCTCCTCGCCGTCGCCCTTGTCCTCCAGGCAGGGATAGATTTCTTCCGCGGCCATGCCGGTGAATTGATCCAGCAGCAGGGAGCCGGGCGGCGCCTTGAGCCCTTCCTCCACCAGCAGCGGATTGATGGCGAGATCGCAGGCGATGTCCCAGCGCAGCTTCACCCGGTGCTGGCGGCGTGCGAAGTGTGACAGGGCGCAGTGGAGGGCCTCATGGGCCACCATGAACTCCACCTCGGGCTGGGAGAGCGCCTCGATATAGCGCCGGTTGTAGTAGAAGCTGCGGGCGTCGGTGGCGGTGGTCCGGCACCAGTCGGGATTCGCATCCACCACGGGCAGGCGCATCACCAGGGCGCCGAGAAAGGGTTTGTCGAGCACCAGGCGGGTGCGTGCCGCGGAGAGCTTGGTGGCGGCGTCCTTGTCGGCCATCACCGCCTCAGTGGGTGAACAGCAGCACGTCCGCCACCAGGCCCGACCAGCGTTCGAACTGTGGCACCTCGAACAGGTCGCCGCCCACCGCGCGGCTCAGGTCCGAGACCAGCATCACGCCCATTTCCTTCAGCGGGAAGCGCCCGGCGTAGTCGAGGACATGGCCCAGGGCCTCGCGCCGCTTGGCTCCGGAGAGCCGTACGGCACGGGCGATGAGAGCTGCCGCCACGGCGTACTGGAGGTCGATCTCCTCCGGCACCTCCACTGCCTCACCGCGCAGGATGGCATCCAGATCCGGGAGCTTGCCCAGGTTGTCGAGGTAGGCCTTGAACTCCACGCCCGCCGCCTCGCCCACCACCGACTGCAGCGCGGGCAGCAGCCGCGGCGTGCCCTCGAATTTGCGCAGCGCCCGGTGAGCGAACTCCCAGGAGCGGGGAGTGGGAAACACCACCGGATTCTGGGCCGGGTCGAAATCAAACAGCAGCTCCGGGCGGAAGCGGAGGAAGGCGATGAGCCGCTCGTCCATCCCGGCCTGGAAAGCCCAGGCCGCCCAGTCGTCGATGTTGACGTCCACCGTGAGGTGGGAGAAGCGGTTGGCCAGGGGTGAGGGCATGGCATAGACAACGCCCCGGTCGCCCTGCCGGTTGCCGGCGGCGAAGATGGCCCAGCCGTCCGGCATCTGGTACTCGCCCAGGCGCCGGTCCAGTATCAGCTGGTAGGCAGCGGCCGAAACCGTCGGGGAAGCCGACGTGATCTCGTCCAGGAACAGAATGCCCCGGGGCCCGTGGCGCCGGGCGTCCGGGAGGAGGGCGGGCACGGCCCACTCCACCAGGTCGCCAGAGCGGAACGGGATCCCCCGCAAGTCCGAAGGCTCCATTTGCGAGAGCCGGATGTCCACCACCGGCGCCTCGTGCCGGGCACCGATCTGGGCGATCATCTGGGACTTGCCGACGCCGGGAGCGCCCCACAGCATGACCGGCGTGTGGTGGCCTTCGGCCACCGAGAGAAATTCCTGCTCGAGGATGATCTGGATATCCGCGGGGCGCATGGTGGCGTTCGATGTCGTTGTGGCTGGATCTGCGTCGCCGGCGTTTCAAGGGGCTTTATCGGGAATTCTACGCGTGCCGCCCCATGCCCGCCTGGAGCAAACAAAGCGGGTCAGAATACCTCGCGCCGCAGGATGCGGCCCATGAATGCCGGGCCGTTGCCCGGGAGCTGATAGTGCAGGTAGGCCATCACGCCGAAAGCCGAGGGGTCCATCATGTACAAGTTTGCGTTGATCTGGGAGTCGCGCTCAAAAGGAGTGACGTTGTACCGGGCGAGGATCTCCGACCGCAGCACGGGCTCCATGGTCGCGAACTGGGCCACGTAGGCGACATACTCCTGGGCCAGGGGCGGCGGCGTGGAGCCCAGATTGCTCTCCAAAATAGCATGGGCCACTTCGTGCACCACGAAGCTGCGGTGCAGGTCGCGGGTCATGGGGATCCGGAAGCCGGATTTTCGCTCTGAAGCCTTGAGGCATTCGGCGTAGGACAGCACCTCGATGTGCATCGTCGTGCGGTTGTAGGCGCCCACGGCCCGGTGCGGAAACGAGCCGCTGACATGGTCCACCACGCTCACACTGATGGGCTGCGTCACCGAAAATCCATTCTCTCGCATGAAGGCCGCGGCCTCCGTCACCGCCCGGCAGACAAGCGCCACCTCCTCCGGCGTGTCGTGGGCGACGGTGGTGTTGATGCCGGCGCAGTGGCGGACGTCGGCCAGGGCCAACCCCGCCGACAGGCCCAGGGTCGGGGCAAGCGCGAGCAAACCAATGACCCCGCGGGGCGTCATCCCGCCTTGTCGAACCAGGCCAGCTTTTCGCGCAGGCGCACCACTTCGCCCACGATGATGAGGGTTGGCGGGTGCAGCCTCGCCTCCGCCGCCAGGCGGGGAAGGTCCTCCAGAGTGCCGGTCACGACCTTCTGATTGCTGGTGGTTCCCTGCTGGACGATGGCCGCCGGCGTGAGCCGCGACTGGCCGTGGGCGATGAGTTCGCGGCACAGGATGTCGAGGCCATGCAGGCCCATGTAGATCACGATGGTCTGGTCGGGGCGGACCAGGCCTTCCCAGTCCAGGTTGATGGTGTTGTCGCGCAGGTGACCGGTGACGAACACGCAGGACTGGGCGCAGTCGCGGTGGGTGAGGGGAATGCCGGCGTAGGCGGCGACGCCCGAGGCGGCGGTAATGCCGGGCACCACCTCGAAGCGGACCCCCTGGGCGGCGAGGGTCTCGATCTCCTCTCCGCCCCGCCCGAAGATGAACGGGTCGCCGCCCTTGAGGCGGAGCACCCGCTTGCCTTCCTTGGCCAGCTTCACCAGCAGGTCGTTGATCTCTTGCTGGCGCAGGGTGTGGAAATCGCGCTGCTTGCCGACATAGACGCGTTCGGCATCGCGGCGCACCAGGTTCAGCACTTCCGGCGACACCAGCGCGTCGTGCAGCACCACGTCGGCCTGCTGCATCAGCTTCAGCGCGCGGAAAGTGAGCAGGTCGGGGTTGCCGGGCCCGCCGCCCACCAGATACACCTCTCCGGTCTGGGCCGGCTGGCCTTGCTCGATTTCCTCGCGCAGGGCTTGCTCGGCCTCGGCCTGGCGCCCGGAAAACACCATGTCGGCGATGGGGCCCTGCAGCACCTTCTCCCAGAACGGCCTCCGTGCCGGCGGAGGGAGCTTGGCCTTCACCGCGTCGCGGAACCGGTCCACCAGCGCCGCCAGGCGCCCGTAGGTTGCGGGAACCAGGCTTTCCAGCCGCGCCCGCATCAGTCGCGCCAGCACCGGCGAGGCGCCGCCGGTGGAAACCGCGATCACGACCGGAGAGCGGTCCACGATGGCGGGCATGATGAAGGAACAGAACTCGGGGTCGTCCACCACGTTCACCGGAATGCGGAGGCGGCGCGCCTCCTCCGAGACCTGCCGGTTCACGTCCCGGTCGTCGGTGGCCGCGATAGCCAGGGAAACGTCCCCCAGTTGATCGGGGGAGAAGCGTCCAGCGCGGTGGGAAAGCGCGCCGGCGGCGGCCTGCTCGGCCAGGGTCGGGCAGAGCTCGGGCGCCACCACCGTGACGCGGGCCTTCGCCTCGAGGAGCAGAGAGACCTTGCGCGCGGCCACCTCGCCGCCACCCACCACCAGGCAGGGGGCGTCACGCAAGTCGAGAAAGATCGGAAGATATTCCATGCAGTCCGTCCGCGGGCGGGCTGTTGAAGAACCCGGTGATGTCAGCCCCCGGCCCGGGACGAGACGTCGCGGGGAGGGACCAGCTTCTGCTCGACGGCAAACACGGCGGCTTCCACCCGCGACGAGAGATTGAGCTTGGCCAGAATGTGGCGCACGTGGAGCTTCACCGTGTCATGGCTGATGCTCAGGGCCTTGGCAATAACCTTGTTGCTCTCGCCCCGGGCCAGGTGAGTCAGGATCTCGCGCTCGCGGCCGGTGAGCAGGTCCAGCATCGAACTCGCGGAACTGGGTTCGTTGTTCTGGAGCAGGTTGACCAGCTTGAGGGTCATGGCCGGTGCGACCACGGTCTCGCCGCGGGCGGCGCGGCGGATGGCATCCACGACGTCGTCGGGCTCCATGTCCTTGAGCAGGTAGCCTTTGACGCCCGCCTGCAGGGCGCTGGCCAGGTCCTCCTGGGCATCGCTCACGGTGAGCATCAGCACCGGGCCCCGGTATCCCCCGTCGCGCAGTTGCTGGAGCAGCTCGAGCCCGCTGGACGGTGGCAGGTGCAGGTCCATGAGCACCACGTCGGGCTGGAGATCCGCGATCATGTGCCGCGCCTCGTCGCACTTGCCGGTGGCGCCGGCCACCTGAATTGCCTGGCTGTGTTCGAGCAACTCGGCCAGACCCTTGCGAAACAGCGTGTGGTCGTCCACCAGAACGACCCGGATCTGGTCCTTCACCGTCGCGGGATCCGCGCCGCGCGCGGCGCGGGGAAGGTGAGGAGCACTGTCGTGCCCTCGTCGGGTCGGCTCTGGTAGGCGATCCTGCCCTTCAGACGATCGGCACGCTCGCGCATGATGGTCAGGCCGAAATGCATGGGAGGCGATTCGGGCGTCGACATACCCACTCCGTTGTCCTCCACCGTGATCCGGTACTTGCCGTCGGACTGGGCAAGGGTCACTACGACACGCTGGGCCGAGGCATGCTTGTGAATATTGGCGAGGGCTTCCTGGACGATATGAAATACCTGGATTTCCTGGTCCGGGGTGAGTCCGAGATCAGGGATCTGGTTGCGCAGCTCGATGCTGAGGCCGGTGCGCTTGCGGAAGGTGGATGCCAGATCCTCCAGCGCGGGAATCAGTCCCCGGGGATCCATGCGGTTGCGGAACTGGGAAAGCAGCTCCCGCAGGCTGGAGTAGGCGGAATCGAGGGCCTCGCTCACGTCGTTCATGTAGCGGAAGGAAAGCTCGCAGTCGCCGTCGATCACCGAGTCCTGGAGCAGGGCCATGCGCATTTTCATGTAGGCCATGGTCTGGGCCAGGGAGTCGTGGATCTCGTTGGCCAGCATCTGGCGCTCGTCCATGAGGGTGATGCGCATGTTTTCCCGGGAAAGACGCGCGTTCTCGAGGGCCATCCCCAGGTGCTCACCCACGGAGCGAAACAGCATGGAAACGTCTTCCGGAATCTTCTTCCCGGTACGCAGGTAGAGGTTGTAGACGCCGAGCACCTGGCCCTTGTAGCGCAAGGGGACCGGCACGACTCTGTGGGTGCGGTGGGCGATGAGGGAAGCGCCCGTGGGCTCCAGGCATTTTGCCATGTCGGAGCTGGAATCGACCGCGTGGCGCCGGATCGCCTCGCTGCAGACGCTGCATTGGACGTCGACGTGGCACTCCTCCCGCAGCGTCTCCGCGGGAAAGCCGCGGGCGCCCACCAGGCGCAGGTGCTTGCCGTCGGTGGTCAGCACGCGCACGGCCCCGGCTTCGGCTCCGGCCAGCCGGATCATGGTTCCCAGGAAGCGCTCGAGCAGGTCCTCGATGTCGCTCTCGCTGGCGAGGCTGGTCGTGATTTCCGAGAGCGCCCGCAGGGCGGGAATCTTGTACTTGCCCTGGGCATCCGCCGGTGCCGGAAGGTCCTTCGGCTTCATCCTCCACATCCAAATGGTTATCGGCCCGCCTGCAGCGGGCGGGGGCGAATAGTGTACGACAGTTCGCCCCCTCCCTCCACACGGGACGCGCCGCCGCGCCGTATAATCCGATGCTCGGTAACAGGCGCCTGCCATGGTTTTTCCGCATCCAAACCGCGCCGCGGCTGGCGCTGACGACGGGCACGCTCGACCATGAGCGCCACGCGCGCCCGGGCGAGGCTTCCGCGCACGGTGATCGTGCTTGGGGTCGTGAGCTTTTTGAACGACCTCGCTTCCGATATCGTCATTCCGCTGATCCCATTGCTGCTGGCGACGGTGCTCCAGAGCGGTCCCGTGGCTCTGGGCCTGATCGAAGGTTTCGCCGACGCCGTGGCGAGCCTGCTCAAGCTGTGGTCGGGGCGGCATTCGGACCGCATGCAGGGCCGGCGCAAGAGCCTGGTGGTGGCAGGTTATTCCATCTCGAATATTGCCCGCCCTCTGCTCGGCCTTGCGGGGGGGTGGGCCACGGTGCTGATCCTGCGCTCCATTGACCGCGTGGGTAAGGGGATCCGCAGCGCTCCGCGGGACGCGTTGCTGGCGGATGTCACGCCCCCACCCATGCGCGGCTACGCCTTCGGGTTGCACCGCGCCTTGGACAACGGCGGCGCGGTGGCGGGAAGCCTCGCGGCAGCCGCCGTGCTCGCGTGGTCGGGCATGGAACTGCGGGAGGTTATCCTCTGGTCTGCGCTTCCCGGGGCGCTCGCCGTGCTCTGCCTCGCCGTCGGCGTGAAAGGCCCGGCGCCGTCGGCTGCCGTTGCGCCATTGGTGCAACTCCCGCCCTTACGCTGGGCCGCCTTGTCGCCGGAATTGCGGCGGTACCTGGGGGTGCTCGGTCTGTTCACGTTGGCCCGGGCTTCGGAGACCTTCATCCTGCTGCGGGGGCATGAGCTCGGGATCGGCGCCGTCGAACTGCTGGTGCTGTGGGCCATGCTGAACCTGGCGAAGGCGCTGACTGCCACCTGGGGAGGCCTGCTGGCCGACCGCTTGGGGCGGGAAGCCCTGCTGCTGGTGGGATGGACGGCGTTTGCCGTCGCCTTCCTTCTGTTCGGAAACGCATCCGGGTCCCCCGAGCTGTGGGCGGTCACCATCGTTTACGGGCTGTTCATGGGGCTGACCGAAGGCGCCGAGCGGGCCGCAATAAGTGATTACTGCGGGGCGGCGGAGCGCGGCACCGGGTTCGGCTGGTATTACCTCGTGGTCGGCCTCGCGGCGATTCCCGGCGGGGTGACGTTTGGCGTTATCTGGGCGTGGCAGGGCGCGGGGATGGCGTTCTTCTTCGCGAGCGGGGTGGGAGCCGCGGCATGCCTGCTGCTTCGTTTCTGGGCGTGGCCACAGAGCGCGTCATCGCGCTGAATGGAGCGCAGGGCCGGCGGTCTATACTGAAACAGGCGGAGTGATTGCATGCCGCCCCCCGCGATGCGGGGTTGAGTATGAGTAGTCCCGACAAAGATTCAGCGGGAGAGAGATATGGTGCAACTCAGAATCGAAGAGGCCGAAGCGCTGAAGCAGAAGCTCAATCGCCGCTATCAGGAATTGATCGCAGAAGTCCGCGACGAGCTCGAGCGGTCGGGGGAGCGTTACTACATCGAACTGGCCGGGCGGGTGCGGGATAGCGGGGAAAAAGCGGTGGGCGACCTGCTCGCCGACCTCGGCACCGCCATCGTGGACCGTCACGTCCGCGAGTTGCGTGAGATCGAGGCGGCGCTCCAGCGCGTGGTGGATGGCACCTATGGCGAATGCGCCGAATGCGGCGCCGACATCGGCTTCGAGCGGCTGCAGGCGTTCCCAACGGCTAGGCGCTGTGTCATTTGCCAGGAGCAACGGGAAAAGACCTACGCCCAGGAACCCAGCCCGACCCTTTGAGGGTCCGGCGAATCGACTTGGCGCGAAGGAGGGGAGATCGCTTGCAAGCAAAGCGCAAAGGCTGCCGCGGGAGGCGTGCGCGCCGGGCCTGCTCCATCGCGCCTTTCCGGCCACGATTCCTGGACTTCCCGCTGACGCGCCGTCCGATTCCATGAGCTCCTGGCGACCATGCCCGTCCACAACGCCGATATTGCCGCAGTTCTCGAGAGAATCGCGGATCTGCTTGAACTGGAGAGCGCAAATCCTTTTCGCGTCAGGGCTTATCGCAATGCAGCACGCATCGTGGGGGAACTCGGCCGCGATGTGAAGGGAATCGTGGAAAAAGGGGAAAAACTCACCGATCTGCCCGGCATCGGCGACGATCTTGCAGGCAAAATCGCCGAAATTGTGGATACGGGGAGTTGCGCCTTGCTCCACAAGTTGGAAAAGGAACTTCCTCCGGCCATTACCGACTTGCTCAGGATCCAGGGACTGGGCCCCAAGCGGGTTCGCGCCCTCTACCACGATCTTGACGTGGAGACCCTCGAGGACCTGCACCGGGTCGCGAGGGAAGGCAAGATCCGGCAACTCCCGGGTTTCGGGGAAAAGAGCGAGCGCAAGATCCTGGAGGCAGTTCAGGCCCGGCCCGAGGGGGCGGGGCGCACGCTGCTGGCGGTGGCCGCCCAATACGCCGGAAGCCTGGCGGCGTATCTGGGGGCGGTGCCGGGCGTGAAGCAGGCGGTGGTGGCTGGCAGCTTCCGGCGCGGGCGGGAAACCGTGGGCGACTTGGATTTGCTGGTCACCGCGGCATCCGGTGCCAGGGTCATGGAGCGCTTCGCCAAGTACGACGAGGTGCGGGAGATGCTTTCCTCCGGCGACACCCGGTCCAGCGCGGTTCTGAAGAGCGGCATCCAGGTGGATGTGCGCCGGGTCCCCGAGGAGAGCTATGGCTCGGCACTCCAGTATTTCACCGGCAGCAAGGCCCACAACATCCAGGTGCGCCGCCTGGCCCAGGAACGGGGACTGAAGCTAAACGAATATGGAGTGTTCAAGGGCGACAAACGCGTCGCCGGCGATACCGAGGAATCGGTCTATCGGGCGCTGGGGCTGCCCTGGATCGCGCCGGAGCTGAGGGAAAACCAGGGCGAAATCGAGGCGGCGCGCAAGAAGCTGCTGCCCGATCTGGTGGAACTGGCAGACCTCAAGGGCGACCTTCATTGCCACACCCAGGCCAGCGACGGCCATAACACGGTGGAGGAGATGGCGCGGGCGGCCCTAAAAAACGGGCATCGCTACCTGGCCATTACCGAGCATTCCCAGCGCCTGAAAGTGGCGCGGGGTCTCGATGCGCGCCGGCTGCTGAAGCACATGGAAGAAGTGGAGCGGGTTGGCGCCAAGCTCAAGGGCATCGCCCTGCTCAAGGGGGTGGAGGTGGACATCCTCGAGGACGGC
>DKBC01000215.1:9014-11388 GCA_002451065.1 Betaproteobacteria bacterium UBA6910 | reverse complement strand
CTTGCCCGAGGACTCGGGGCCGTAAATCTCCACCACCCGGCCCCGGGGAAGGCCGCCCACGCCGAGGGCGATATCGAGCCCAAGGGACCCGGTGGGCACCACCTGGATATCCTTGGCCACCTCGCCCTCGCCGAGGCGCATGATGGAGCCCTTCCCGAACTGCTTTTCGATCTGCGACAGCGCAGCCGTCAGTGCCTTGGTCCTGTTCTCGTCCATGGTTTTTGTCCTCAGATTTAAGCGCCGGATTATGGCACAAAAGGCCTCAACGCCGAAGTCGGCCATGCGGCCGAGATGGAGCGGGAACGGTCGGATTTGTCAGGGGTTCTTGCCGGCCAGCAGATCCAGCAGACCGGCCAGTGCGGCGACCACCGTCTGCCGGCGCACCGACTGCCGGTCGCCGGCAAACAGGCGCGTCAGGGCCACCGGCGCCTGGCCTCTCCCCGCCCAAGCGAGACAGACCGTACCCACCGGTTTCTCCGCCGTGCCCCCGGCCGGCCCGGCAATTCCGGAAACCGCCACCGACCATTGGGCCTGGCTGCGGTCGAGGGCGCCCTGCGCCATTTCCAGCACCGCCGCCTCGCTCACCGCTCCATGGCGCGCCAGGGTTTCGGGAAGCACCCCCAGCAACTCGCCCTTGGCCGGGTTGCTGTAGGCGATAAAGCCGCGGTCGTACCACTCGGAGCTTCCCGCTATCGAGGTGACGGCTTCGCCGATCCAGCCGCCGGTGCACGACTCCGCCGTCACTAGCATCAGGCCCCGGGACTTAAGCTCTGCCCCAAGCCGCGCGGCGAGTCCTTCCAGGGAATCGCGATTCATCGCTTCACGATACCAGGGCGCTCCATCCCGCGAGACAGAGCAGCGTATAGAAGGCGGCGATCAGGTCGTCCAGCATGACGCCGAGGCCGTGCTTGTAGCGGGCGTCGAAGTAACCAATGGGCGGCGGCTTCAAGATATCGAAGATCCGGAACAGCAGGAATGCAAACGCCTGCCATAGGCCTTCACGGGGAGTAAAGAACAGCACCAGCAGGAAGGCGACGACTTCGTCCCAGACGATCCCCGGGTGATCCGGATAGCGAAGCATCCGACCGGTCACGTCACATGCCCAGGCTCCCAGGACGAAAAAGCCGGCGATTACCGCTAGGAACAGGTACGGCGAAAGGCTCCGGTCCAGGATCCAGAACACGGGAAACGCGAGCAGGGTCCCGAAAGTGCCGGGAGCCCGCCGTATCAGTCCGACACCGCCCCCCAAGGCAAAAAAATGCGCGGGATGACGAAGCACGAAACTCCAGGTGGGATGAAAGGTATCCATTCAGGTCTGCGCGAAATGGTCATAGCCGGTACGGCCCAGCGTGACCGAAGCCCCGGATCGGTCGCGGACGTCGAGCTCCGCGCCGGGCACGATGACCCCCACCAGAGACACCCGCATCCCGCACTCCCGGGCGGCGAGCTCGATCTTGGCGCGATTCCTTGCCGGCGCGGTGAAGCACAGCTCGTAGTCGTCTCCGCCGGTGAGGAGGCATTCCAGCGCGGCCGGCTCCGAGTAACGGCTGGCCAGGGTACCGGAGCAGGGAATCGACTCGAGCTCCAGCCGCGCTCCCGCTCGTGAACGCTCCAGAATATGGCCCAGGTCCGCCAGCAGGCCGTCGGAAACGTCGATGCAGGCATGGGCGACGCCGCGCAGTGCGAGTCCCAAGGCCACCCGCGGCTCCGGCGCTTCGAGAACTCCCCGGCACGCTGCAAGCTCGTCGGGCGCGAGCCGCAGACGCTGCTCGTGATGCGCTACCGCCATGGCGGCGTCGCCCAGGACACCGGACACCCATACGTCGTCGCCGGTCCGCGCTCCGTCCCGCCGCAGAGCCTGGCCCGCGGGCACCTCACCCAGGATCTGGACGCAGATGGCGAGGGGGCCCCGGGTGGTGTCGCCCCCGATCAACTCGACGCCGAATCTGGCAGCCAGGTCATAGAATCCCCGGGAAAACCCCTGCAGCCACGTTTCGCGCGCCTCTGGCAGGGCAAGGGCGAGGGTCGCCCAGCGGGGCCGGGCGCCCATGGCGGCCATGTCCGAGAGATTCACCGCCAGCGCCTTGTGCCCGAGCCGGCATGGATCGGCGTCCGCAAGAAAATGCCGGCCTGCGAGCAGCATGTCCGTGGATACGACCAGGTCCATGCCGGGCGCTAGCCGCACTATGGCCGCATCATCTCCTCCGCCCAGCACGGCCTGTTGAGTGGGACGGGAAAAGAAGCGCCCGATGACGTCGAATTCACTCAGCACGATGCCGGTTCCCGGTTATGTACCCGCGCCCAACGGAAGGAGCGCCCGCAGACCCGGATAAAACCACGGATTCTCTTCGATGAAGGAGCGCCTCTCCCGTTC
>DKBC01000215.1:0-8998 GCA_002451065.1 Betaproteobacteria bacterium UBA6910 | reverse complement strand
ACTGTTGTAGCCCATGAACGCCCAAAGCTGGATGCGGTCGTCGCCCCCGGCCGCTTCCTGAACCACACGGGCTATCTGCGCCAGCGCGTCCCAGGTATCCACCGCCTCCCCGCACAGGGCATCCATCTCGTAATCGTAGGCATGCCTGGGATGCACCACCAACCGCAGCTCCACGCCCTTCTCTTGCGCCTCCTCGACGATCCTGCGTAAGCCCGAGAGATCCAGCTCGCGCATCCGCCCGCCCTTCGCCGGCGGCGGCGATTGCGCCACGCCTTGGCGAAACACGCCCGAATTACACTGGTCCGAACGAAACCTTTGGCCCAGCAGTTCCCGGAAACGCGACTCCACTCCCGGGTCATGCCGAGCATAGAAATACTGGCCCTCCGCAGTGTGGCTCGCGGGTTCCTTTCCCTGCTCCAGTATGGTCTGCACCGACGCCTGCAGCGCCCGTGAGGAGAACAGCAGCTCTCCGGTCGTGGCGATATCCAGGCCCGCTTCCCGTCCGGCGCAGTCCGAGTCGGGCTGATCCATGGGGCGCACTTCGACCACCGCCCGCTTCACGGGAGCATGAGCCAATGCGTACTCGAAATAGCACTGTATGACTTGCCAGGGACCACCGGCCACGGCGAAGTTGAATCCCTTCAGCCGCCCTTGCTCGGTGAACACCCCGTTGCGCGGGTCGAACCCTACCTCGGATAGGGAACTGCCGACGGTGATCGCATCGGGCTGTTCGCGAGCCAGAATCGCCGGCTTCACATGACGCTCGAAGCGCCGGAACTTGGTCTTGACGGCATTGAAACCCTCGATGGAGAGATCGCGGTAGAACCAGAATGGATCTACTGCGCGGTTGAAAAGGCCCACCGCTCCCATCACCAGCGCCGATCCCACAATCAGACGCACTGTGAAACTCCAGAATGACAGTGCTTCGGCCATCAGAACTGGAAGTATATGAATTCCGAGAGCTCGGATATCGAAAGCATTCCCCACACCGCCACCAGGACGCCGATGGCAATCCAGGTTCGCGTCGGCCGCCATTGCCACCAGCGGTCCCCCGAAGTGGGGACATCCCCCGGCAGGCCCAGCGCCGGACGGTAGCCCCCCATAATCTGCTGCGTGTTCGGCATTAACCAGACCAGGATGAAGCATAGCAGGATCAGGTTGAGCTGACTCCCGCCCCCGAAAGTCGGAAGGTACTGGAACTCGACCCCGTTGGCCGCCAGCCACTGGCCAAAGCTTCCCGATTTCTCCAGCCAGCGGTAGGGCAGGACCAAGCCTTGAGCGCCCGCCATTCCCTGGAGGATGTATTGGGCTCCCTGCAGGCTGTCGGAGCGGAAGAACACCAGCCCGACGAGCCACGCGATGAAGGTGAGCCCGACGCCGACGAGGCGGCCCCACCAGCTGGGTGTCGGGCGCTCCCAGCCCCGTCGCTTGCGCATCAGGCGCCACGCCTGATTCACGCACAGATAAACCCCATGCAGCGCGCCGAACACCACGTACGTCCAGCCAGCCCCATGCCACAGGCCGCACAGGAGAAAAGTCACCAACAGCGCGTAATAACGGCGCGACGCGCTCTTGCGCATACCGCCCAGGGGGATGAACAGGTAATCCCTCAGGAAACGCGAGAGAGTCATGTGCCAGCGCTGCCACAATTCACTGATGTTCACGGCCTTGTACGGCGAGTGGAAATTCAGGGGCAGGCGCACGCCGAACAGCAGCGACAGTCCGATCGCCATGTCGGAGTATGCCGAGAAATCGAAATACAGCTGAAACGAGTAGGCAATGACGCCGGCCCAGGCGTCCAGCAGCGGCAGCCGGGCCCCGCTCTCGTAGGCCGAGAAAACCGGCCCCACGTATTCAGCGATTCCGTCGGCAATAACCGTCTTCTTGAACAGGCCGATGAAGAAAATGGTGAGCCCCACCGCCACGTTTTCCCAGTTCAGACGGTAGGTGGAGTCTTGGGCGAACTGGGGCATCATCTCCTTGTGGTGGAGAATGGGTCCCGCGATCAAGTGGGGAAAATAGGTCACGAACAGGGCGTAATGGACGAAGCGGTACTCCCGCGCCTTGCCTTGGTAGGTGTCCACCAGGAACGCAATCTGGGTGAAGGTGAAGAACGAGATCCCCAGGGGAAGCACGATGTGCAGTAGCGGAATGTTGGATCCCACGGCCGCGTTGAGATTGGACAGGAAGAAATCGGCATACTTGTAGTAACCCAGCAGCAGCAGGTCTGCAGCGATGCCGAAGGTCACCAGGGCTCTCGCCCGAGCACCCTGTTCCGCGGCAACGCTCCGGCCTATGGCAGTGCCCACCACGAAGTTGAAGACGATGGAAACCAGCAGCAGCCCGACGTAGGCCGGATTCCACCAGGCGTAGAAAAACAGCGAGGCCAGCGTCAGCCAGGATGCGGCCAGGAAGTGGCTTCTCGCGGCAAGCCAGAAAAAGCCGACGAAGGCGACCGGCAGGAACCCGAGAAGAAATTCAAAGGAGTTGAAAAGCATCGGCGCGAAACCCTGGGGGAGGTCGCTCTGCTGCTTGGCGCTCCCGACGCCCGGGTCTAGCCCCGGCGCGCCTCGTCTTTGCGCAGGCTCGCCACCAGTTTGTCGAGCACTCCATTCACGTACTTGTAGCCGTCGGTGCCGCCGAAGGCCTTGGCGAGCTCAACTGCCTCGTTGATGACGACCCGGTAGGGGATTTCAGGGCGTTGGGAAAGCTCGTAAGCGCCGATCAGCAGGATCGCGTGTTCGACAGGACTCAGCTCCGTCACCGGGCGATCCAGGCAAGGCGCCAGTATCGCGTTTAGCTCCTCAGACCGCTTAAGGGTTCCCCTCAGCAGATCGGCGAAGTGATCCTCGTCCGCCTTGGCGAAATCCCGTTGCTGCCGCAGCTGAGCCTCGATGGTATCCGCCGGCTGACCCGTGAGCCGCCACTGGTAGAGCCCCTGCATCGCCAGCTCCCGCGACCGCCTGCGGCTGCTGCGGCGCGCCTCGGTGGAACGCCCCGGCGACACCGGGTTCATGGCAGTTGCCGCAGGAGGTTGGCCATTTCGATGGCAACCTCGGCAGCCTCCGCCCCTTTTGACTTCATTCGGTGCAGAGCCTGGTCCTCGTCGTCAGTGGTAAGCACCGCGTTGGCCACCGGGACGCCGGTTTCGAGCTGCGCCGCCATGATGCCGCGCGCCGACTCGTTGGAAACGACCTCGAAATGGTAGGTTTCTCCCCGGATCACGGCTCCCAAAGCGATCAGCGCGTTGTATTCCTCGGAGAGCGCCAGGCGGCGCAGCACCACGGGAATCTCCAGGGCTCCCGGCACCGTCACCAGCAAGATGTCGCGCTCCGCCACCCCGCGCCTGGCAAGGGACGCGGTGCAGGCGCCGAGGAGGCCTTCGCCGATCTCGATGTTGAAGCGGCTCATCACGATCGCGACACGCAGACCCGCGCCACTCAGGTTGGGCTCGATTTCGCTGATGTTGTCGTAGCGCGCCATGGGGGGCTCCGAAAAGGGTTAGGGAACGCGGGCTGGCGGCTCCAGGTAGCCGGCAACTTCCAGGTCAAAACCGATCATGCTTGGCATCTTGCGCGGCACCGCAAGCAGCCGCATCTTGCCTACGCCCAAGTCCCTGAGGATCTGGGCGCCGATGCCGTAGTTGCGCAGGTCCGCTCTGGAGCGTGCCCGCGCTTCGGTGCGGGGCGGCCCGGCACGGCGCAGCAGATCTTCGGCCGTCTCCACCCGGTGCAGCAGCACGATGACGCCCTTGCCCGCCCGGGCGACGGTGGCCATGGCCTCGTGCAGGGTCCAGGAGTGGCTGCGGTCCTGGGTATCCAGAAAATCGACCACCGAGAGCGGTTCGTGCACCCTGACCAGGGTTTCGTCTTCCGGCCTGACGTCGCCCAGCACCAACGCAAGGTGCGTGGCCTTGGCCGTTTTCTCCGAGTACGCCACCAGGCGGAACTGTCCCTGGAGCGTCTCCACCGGGCGCTCCATCTCCCGCACCACCAGCTTCTCGGTGCGGCTGCGGTGGTGGATGAGCTCGGCGATGGTTCCGATGCGCAACCCGTGCGCCCGTGCGAATTCCTCGAGATCCGGCAGGCGCGCCATGCTCCCATCGTCCTTGAGAATCTCGCAGATCACCGCCGCGGGCGTCAGTCCCGCCAGTCCCGCCAGGTCGCAGCCCGCCTCGGTGTGGCCGGCCCGCACCAGTACCCCCCCATTCTGGGCCATGAGGGGAAAGACGTGGCCCGGCTGCACGATGTCCCCGGGCTTCGCGTCAGGCTTCACCGCCGCCTGCACGGTACGCGCGCGGTCCGCCGCCGAGATCCCCGTGGTAACGCCTTCCGCCGCCTCAATGGAAACCGTAAACGCCGTGCCCAGGGGAGCGCGATTAGAAGACACCATGAGCGGCAAGTTGAGCTGTCGGCAACGTTCCTCAGTAAGGGTGACGCAGATCAGTCCACGCCCGTGCTTGGCCATGAAGTTGATGGCCTCAGGCGTGACGAAATCGGCGCCAAGCACCAGGTCACCTTCGTTCTCCCGCTCCTCCTCGTCCACCAGCACCACCATCTTCCCGGCACGAATATCTTCGATGATGTCGGCAATGGCGCTCACGCTCATGTCGCGGTCCTTTCCCGGCTCCCCAGCAACTGTTCCACGTACCGCGCCACCATGTCCACCTCCAGGTTGACGTGCGCTCCCGGAGCGAGCCGCTTCAGGTTGGTGGACTCCAACGTGTGCGGGATCAGGTTGACCTCGAATTCGCTCCCCCGTACCCGGTTCACGGTCAGGCTCACGCCGTCCACCGCAATGCTGCCCTTCGGCGCCAGGTACCTGACGAGCGGGTCCGGCGCCCGGACCACCAGGCGCCAGCATTCGCCCGCGGCCTCGAACGCGGTCACCTCCCCCACGCCGTCCACGTGTCCACTCACCAGGTGTCCTCCCAGACGTTCGTCTAGGCGCAAGGCCTTCTCCAGGTTCACCTCGGATCCCTTTTGCTCCAGGCCCTGGGTGCAGTTCAGGGTCTCCCGGGAAACATCCACGGCGAACAAGCCATCCTCGACCGTTGTGACAGTCAGGCAAACGCCGTTCACCGCGATGCTGTCGCCAAGTTTCACATCGGTCAGTTCCATGACCCCGGGATCGATGGCGAGCCGAAGCCCCGCCTCTAAGGGGGTCGCCTTCGCGATCCGGCCCACTGCCTCGACGATTCCGGTGAACATCCGATGGTTCTGCCCAAAAAGAAAGCCGCCATTCTACTATGGCGAGGTAGCCTCTCCGCGGGCCCGCCTCGACCCCGGCGCGCGTACCAGAGCGCCGCGCCCGATTCCGGCCTCCCAGTCTTCCACATTTCTTTGTTTTATATGCCACATTTTACTTCCGAGTGGCATGACGAACTGAGGACCGTGCAGACCAGCCCACCCAAAACTTGGCGAACGGTGCCCGCAGCCGGCCAACCCCTGTTGACCGCCATGCCTTCCAGACAAACACCGCCGGCATATTCGAATCCGGTTAGGACACCGGTCTTATTCACAGGGCGGCGTGCAGCGCGAACAATGGGTCCCGGCAGCACGGAGTCCGCCGCTGCGGCCGTTATGAATCCATAACAATAGTAAGGAGTCGAACCATGACAATTCACGAGCAAAGGATCGCGATTGATGCGCCGGGAGTGATGCCCCTTTCAGCCAACAGCAATTCCGGTCACGGCGCGTCCCTCCGCCAAGCGCCGGGAAAAAATGCCGGAAAAGGGACGCGAGGAACGACGCGCGCGCTGATCGTCCTGTTGATGCTTGGCGCGTGGTGCGCGCCAGTTGGTGCGGAGGTGGCCACCGACGAATCCTGCGCAACGGGTTACGAAGGAGTCGAATCCTTCGCCACATGTGAGGACGGCCGCCTCGCGGTGCGCCCCCAGCCGTCAGGTCGGCAGGATTCGGCCAGCGTCGCGTCCTCTGCGGACAAAACGCCCGAGGCACCCTCAAAGGAACCGGAAAAATGAGAGAGGTCGGCGAAGGGTCCGCTCCCACGGTCACCAGGCGGTGGACTCCTTCCCGACTTCGTAGCCGCCGGTCGCTCTGAACGAGGCGCAGCCCCGTCAGACACGGCCGAGCCTGAAATGCAGGGGCCATGTCACGCGCCGCTTGCGGGAAGGGAACTGCCAGGCCGCAGCCAGGCTGGCCGCAATGGCCTCCCGCGGGTCCGCGCCCCGAGCCTCCCGGAACCGCTGGCTCGCCGACCAAGTCCCGAGGTAGCCGATAAATTCCGCCAGATCCCACTCCGCCTCCAGCGCCAGATCCGGCTCCGACAGTGGTTGGAAGGGAAATGGGAGGTCCCGGTACCCGCGTTCCACCAGCCCCCGCTCGGGAGGCCAATAGGGCCCCACCACGTTTTGGTAGAACTCGCGGATCACGCGGTCGACCTCGGCATCGCAGGATAGCAAGTTGTAGCACCAAGCGACCACCAGGGCGCCCGGCCGCGCGACCCGTCGCACTTCGTCGTAGAAGCGGTGAAGGTCCAGCCAGTGGAGCGCCTGGCCAACGGTGACGAGGTCCACGCTTCTGTCCTCGAGGGAACTAGTTTCGGCAGACTCCACCCGATAGGTGACGTTCGCGAGAGCCGGCGCGTGGCGGATCTGTTCCTCGCTGGCATCGGTGGCGTAAACCTGCTCGAAACGGGGGCTGAGCCCTTCAGCCACCTGTCCATTGCCAGTGGCGCAATCCCACGCGGCATGACGCGCCGGCGCCTCCGAGGCGAGAAATTCGAACAGGCCCTCTGGATAGTGCGGCCGGAAACGCGCATAACCGGCAGCCTGGCCGGAGAAATGGTCCGAAAAGGCGCTCACTTGAGGCGCGCCACGATCCGCAGGTCGCGCCCTACCGGGCGCACATCCCGGATCTCAAGTTCCTGGCGTGCTGCCAGGTCCTCGAGGGGAGGCAGGTTGAACATGCCGCGGGCGGCGTCGCCAAGCAGATGAGGCGCCAGGTAGATCACGAGCTCGTCCACCAGCCCTGCCGCCAGCAGCGAGCCGTTCAGCTTGAAGCCCGCTTCCACCAGAAGTTCGTTGACGCCGCGCCGGCCCAACTCCCGCATCATCGCGGACAGGTCCACCTTACCGCGGGAATCCGGAAGCACCACAACGCTGGCGCCGCACCCTTCCAAGGCCTGTCGCTTGTATCCGTCCTCGAGGGCCGCGAACACCAGCGTTCCTCCTCCCGCAAGCACCCGGGCATCCGGAGAAATTTCCAGGCGGCTGTCCACCACCACGCGCCGGGGCTGACGCGGGGTCTCCACATGTCGCACGCTGAGCCGGGGATCGTCGTCCTTCACGGTCCCGATGCCGGTTAGCACCGCGCAGCACTCCGCCCGCAAACGGTGACCATCACGGCGCGCATCCTCGCCGGTGATCCATTGGCTGCGTCCGTTGAGCAGTGCCGTCTTGCCGTCAAGGCTCGCGGCGAGCTTCATTCGAACCCAGGGCCGCCCCCGGGTCAGCCGCGCAATGAATCCGGGATTGAGCTCCCGGGCCTCGGCCTCCATCAATCCGCTCTGGACCTGGAGGCCCGCTTCGCGCAACCGCTGGAATCCCTGGCCGGCGACCAGCGGATTCGGATCCTGCATGGCCGCCACCACGCGTCCCACGCCGGCCTGGACCAGCGCGTCGGCGCAGGGCGGAGTGCGCCCGTGGTGGCTGCAGGGCTCGAGGTTGAGATACACGAATGCCCCGTGGGCCCGCGCCCCGGCTGAAGAGAGGGCAGCGACCTCCGCATGGGGCCCGCCGGCGCGCTCGTGCCAGCCGCGACCCACCACCTCGCCGCCGCGCGCGATGACGCAGCCCACCCGGGGATTGGGCGAGGTTCCAAAGCGGCCGCGTTCCGCCAGCCGCAAGGCCTCGGCCATGTATCGATGGTCGTCAGCGGTAAACATCATGGGTCCTCACCACAGAGGCGCGGGGGAGAGCTGAAAAACATGCGTAACGGAGAGCGCGCAAAAAAACGCAGAGGAAGCGCATTGAAAGATTCTTGTGACGTCGTTTGCGTCGTCCGCGTGCTCCGCGGACATACCGCCTTTTGACTTCTTCTCCGCGGTTCAGCTTTTCTTCCGGCGGCGCCGGGACTGCTCCACCTCCTGGATAGCCTCCCGGAAATCCTCAACGTCCTGAAAGCTGCGGTACACGGAGGCAAAGCGCACGTAAGCCACGTCGTCCAGCCGCTTCAACTCCAGCATCACCATCTCACCAATGCGCCGGCTCGGGATTTCCTTCTCGCCCAGAGCCAGCAGCTTCTGGATGATCTGCTCGATGGCCTGGTCCACCAGCGCGGTGGCCACGGGCCGCTTGTGGAGGGCCCGCATGAATCCGGTGCGGAGCTTCTGCCGGTCGAACTCGGAGCGCCGCCCGTCGGCTTTGACCACCTGCGGCATGCGCAACTCGATGGTCTCGTAAGTCGTGAAGCGCTTGCCACAGACCGGGCAGCGGCGGCGGCGGCGGATACTCTCCCCGCTCTCGTTGACGCGGGAATCCACCACCTGGGTGTCCGGCGCGCCGCAGAAGGGGCATTTCATGGGGCTCTCCCGGCGCAGCCCGTGCGGTCACGCCGCGATGGTGACGCCGGCCCGGACCGCGCGCTCGTACACCGGAAAACGCGCGCAGAGGGCCTTGACCTCCTGGGCAACACGGGAAAGGTTGGTTGCGTCCACCGGCGCCTCCAGCACATCCGCAATCAGGTGGGAGAGTCTTTCCGCCTCCATCTCCCTGAAGCCCCGGGTCGTCATGGCCGGGGTCCCGATGCGCACGCCACTGGTAACGAAGGGCTTCTGGGGATCGTTCGGAATGGCGTTCTTGTTGACCGTGATATGGGCGAGTCCCAGGGCGGCTTCCGCGTCCTTGCCGGTGATGTTCTTGGCCCGCAGATCCACCAGGAACAAATGGCAGTCGGTGCGGCCGGACACGATGCGCAGGCCGCGCTCCTGCAGCACTTTGGCCATCACCCGTGCGTTGTCGATGACCTGCTCCTGG
>DKBC01000260.1 GCA_002451065.1 Betaproteobacteria bacterium UBA6910 | reverse complement strand
CGATGCGCTGGCTTTGCATGGCCGGGATGCTCACCACGTCGCCCGCCGCAACTTCCCTCGGTGCCTGTTCGCCCACTTCCACCCGGCCGGTGCCGGACACGATGAGATACCTTTCCACGATGCCCACCAAGCGGTGCATACGGGTGGTGACGCCAGGCGGAACGCGGGCGCGGGCGATGGAGACATCCGGGTCATCCGGGCTGTTGAGCAGTTCGAGGATGTAACAGCCTTCCTCGAAAAAATATTCGTTTGCCTCGCCGGCCATCGCGCTCACCCCCCCGCCACCGCCGCCGGCAAACTCAGCGTCGCCGCCGTGCCGCCCTCGGGTTGGTTGGCGAGATAAGCCTCGCCGCCGTGAAGGTGGGCAATTTCGCGGACGAAGGCCAGGCCCAGGCCCGTGCTCTTGCGGCCGGTGTCCGGGCGGCGCAGGGAATAGAATTTTTCGAACACCCGGTCCAGGGCGTAGTCGGGCACGCCGGGACCATGGTCGCGCACGGTGAGTTCAATCCGCCGGCCGGAGAGGGCAGCGCTCACTTCGACCGCAGCGCCGGGGGGGGAGAAATCGATGGCGTTGGCGAGCAGGTTGACCAGGGCCTGATGCAGCAGGAAGGAATCTCCCTCGACCCGGATGTCCTGGGGCACGTCCAGGCGCAGGGAGACCTCCCTTTGCCTTGCGGCGGGCTCCTGGGCGGCGGCGGCTTGGACGGCCAGTGTGGAGATGTCGATGGGCCGGACGTCCTCCAGGGTGCGGTGTTTCTCCAGGCTGGACAGCTCCAGGAGGCGGTCGGCAAGATCCTGGAGGCGCTGCACCTGTTCCTCGATGTTGGCGCTGAAGCGCCGGCGCTGTTCTTCCGGCATGTCCTCCCGCAGCAGCTCCGCGGCGCCGCGGATGGCTGCCAGCGGGCTTTTCAGCTCATGGGTCAGGGTCTGCACGTATTCCTCGGTGTAGCTGCGGCCGGCCAGGGCGTCGCGCATGTCGCGGAAGGCAGCGGATACCACGGTGGCAAGGCGGCGCAGCAGCCGGCCTGGATGGCGCAGCCCTTCCTGGCGCAGCACCCGCAGCAGGTCCGCAGAGAAGCCGAAGGGCCGCACCAGCCAGACCGAGAGCACCAGCAGCAGGACGATGAAGGCGGCCAGGGTGATGAGGCCGACATAGAGCAGCTTCTGTCGCGCCGATTCCACCCGCAGCACCTGGGAAGCCACCGCCTTGCCCACGCTGACCACGCCCACGATCCCCTCGGCGTCGCGGATCGGCGCGGCAACGTACATCACGGCGGTTTCCGGCCGGTCGGGGTCGCCCCGCGTGGTGCGGGCCCCGTACTTGCCGGCCAGGGTCAGGCTCACGTCACGCCAAGCGCGGTAATCCTTGCCTTCATCCCGACCGGTGGAGTCGTACAGCACTTGGCCGTTGGCATCGGTGACGTAGACGCGCAATTCCACGCGGCCCTTGGCGACACCGTAGATTTCGGCGGCGAAACGGCGGGATTTGGCGGCCAGGAGCGCGCTGCCCAGGCGCGCGGCATCGATGTGCCCGTCGCGCATGTCGGTCTCCACCAGGGAGGCCAGCACGTGGGCGGTGTCCACCAGGGATTCCTCGGCGGATTCGCGATAGCGCGCGTCCAGGTCGGTGGAGACACGGTAGAGCAGAAACCCGACGCCCAGGGTGAACAGCAGCAGGATGCCGAGAAAAATGCGGTTGCGGCGGCTCACTGCCGGTCTTTGAGGGAATAGCCCAGGCCGCGATGGGTCTGGATCGGGTCGCAGCCGGGGTCGACGGCGCGGAGCTTGGCACGCAGCAGCTTGATGTGGGCGTCGACCGTGCGGTCCAGGCTCACCTCGGGATGCTCCCAGGCATGGGACATCAGTTCCTCCCGGCTAAACACCCGCCCCGGGCGCTCCACCAAGGTCTTGAGCAAGCGGTATTCGGTGCGCGACAGTTCCAGCGCCTGGCCGTGAAAACTGATGGACTTGCGCTCGTCGTCTATGGCGAAGGCGCCGGCCGGCGCGCTGGACAGGACCGGCCCGGTCGCGGCGGCGGGCTGGCCGCTGCGGGCGGCCCGGCGCAGCACGGTGCGCACCCGGGCGCATACCTCCCGGGGGCTGAACGGCTTGGAGATGTAGTCGTCCGCCCCCAGTTCCAGCCCGACCACCCGGTCGATCTCCCCGGAGCGGGCGGTGAGGAAGATCACCGGCAGGCTCTGGCTGCGCGCAATCTCGCGGAACAGGTCAAAGCCGTTGATGTCCGGCAGGCCCACGTCCAGGAGGGCCAGGTCGAAGGCGGACTGCCCCAGCGCCGCCAGCGCCGCCTCGCCGGTGGCGCACCAGGTGGCGTCGAATCCCTCGGTGGAGAGGGCGTAGGTGAGGGTGTCGGCGATGGCCGGTTCGTCTTCGATGATCAGGATGTGGTGGGGCATGGGGCCTCGCAATGCATCAAGCGCAGGGCAATGCCCTGCGTTTTTCACAGCTTCTCCAACTCCTGCCTCACATGCCCCGCCCCGCCGCCGCTAGGCGCCAGTTCCAGGTAAGTCTGGTAGGCCTTTTTCGCCTTTTCGCGCTCCCCGCTGCGGGCCCGGGCGTCGCCCAGATTGAGGTAGGCGATGGCGCGGGAGGGGTCCAGCTTGATGGCGTTTTCGAACCAGCGGGCGGCTTCCGGGTATTTCTCCTGCTTGTAGTAGACGAAGCCCAGGTTGTTGGCGGCGAGGGCGAAATCCGGGCGCAGCTTGAGGGCCTCGGTGAATTGCGCCTCGGCGGCGGCGTATTGTTTTTCCTTGTAGAACTGCAAGCCCCGGTCATTGGCGCGCTGTGCGAGCTGGCGCTGGGAGATGGGCACCGCGGCAGGGGGCACGATCTTCTGCTCTCCGCCCTGGAGGTCCTTCACGATGACCGCCGGAGCCGTCTTGCCGGCGGCTTCCGCGGGCGGCCGGGCCGCGTCCTGTTTGCTGTTGAGGGCAATGGCCTCGTTCGATAGCTGAGCCGTCTGGGTGCCCAGGTACTCGCTTTCGGCCGGCAGTTCGAATACGAAATCGCCCCCTTCCGACCCCGGCAGGCTGCCGAACGCTGGCGTTTGCCGGGAGACGGCGGATACCGCCGGCGCCACGTAGGCGGCCAGCTCGGTGGCGGTGATGAGGCCGTCGCCGTTGAGATCGCCCTTGCCCGCCAGGGCTTGCAGCAGGGTCCAGGTGAACACGGAGTGGCCGTTGGGGCCGCCGTCCGATACCAACTGATCGGCGCCGCCGGCGGTGAGCATCTGGCGCCCGATGCGCTTGTTGTTGTCGCGCAGGGAAGTGCCGGAACCGCCGCCACGGGTGAGTCCCAGGCCGCTGTAGCAGGCATCCATCACGAACAGCACGTGCTTGGCGTCGAGGCTCTCGGCGATGTTCTGGATTTCCGTCATAGGGATGGCGTCGGTGGCGAATTGGGCAGGGTCGGAATCCGCCGGCACGATGTAGCCCAGGTCGCGGCCGGAGCTGAGCTTGCGGGTGGCGCCATGGCCGGCGAAGAAGACGAAGATGCGGTCGTTCTTGCCCACGCCGCCGTGCGCCAATTTGTCGTGGAACAGGGCGAGGATGGCGCTGCGGGTGGCCTCATTGTTCTTGAGGGTGAACACCCGCTCGGGCCTGAAGCCGAATCGATCCACCAGGTCCTCACCCACCGCCCGGGCGTCGCGCACCGCGTACTGGAGTTTGGGCCATTTGGCGTAGTCATCGATGCCCACCACGACAGCCCAGGAATCGCCGTAGCCGGAGCGGGCGACGGCCTTCGCCACCGGCGCCGCAAGGTCCTTGGGAACTGTGAAGGCGCTGCCATCCCAGCCGGCGAAGCGGTAACCCTCAGCCGTCAGACGGTCGAGGATCGCGGGCAGGGCCTTGACCGCGCGGTCATGGATGTCGTGGAAGAGGATGATGCCGCGCCCTTCGTGCTCCACTTCCCGCAGCACCCGCTCGGCGATGGAGGCGGGCACCGGGTCG
>DKBC01000240.1 GCA_002451065.1 Betaproteobacteria bacterium UBA6910 | reverse complement strand
GTGCAGGGCGCGACCGACATCGGTCCCAACTCCCACACCCTGCCGGGCTATTACGGCCTTGCGGCGGGCGCCTGGAAGCACTGGGCGCGGGTGTGGGGCGTGGACTACGAGTGGCTCAAGGGCCGGTTCGCCTCGGACAAGATGATGGAGAAGCCGGGGATACCGGTATCGCGCTGGATCGACGGTGTGCTGGAACCCGCCGACAAGCTGGACCAGCCGAGCAACATCCGGATCATGGTCTACCACGGCCACGCGCCGAACTCCCAGAGCCGCGGGCGGGAGATGCGGGAAGCCATGAACAAGCTGGACGCCCTGGTCATCATCGACCCGTATCCGACCGTCTCGGCCGTGATGCACGACCGCAAGGACGGGGTCTACCTGCTCCCGGCGGCTACCCAGTTCGAGACTCGGGGCTCGGTCACCGCGTCCAACCGCTCCGTGCAATGGCGGGAGCAGGTGATCAAGCCGCTGTTCGAGTCCAAGCCGGACCAGGAGATCCTGTACCTATTTGCCAAGAAGCTCGGCTTCGCGGACGAGATGTTCAAGAACATCAAGGTCGACGGCACCGAGCCCAACGTCGAGGACGTCCTTCGGGAGGTCAACCGCGGCACCTGGACCATCGGGTACACCGGGCAATCGCCGGAGCGCCTCAAGGCCCATATGCGCAATATGAACGTGTTCGACATCAAGACGCTGCGCGCCAAGGGCGGGGTCGACAAGGAGACCGGCTATGTCCTCGACGGCGACTACTTCGGCCTGCCGTGGCCGTGCTGGGGGACGCCGGAAATGAAGCACCCCGGGACGCCGATCCTGTACAACCCGTCGTTGCACGTCAAGGATGGCGGCCTCACGTTCCGCGCCCGCTTCGGTGTCGAGCGCGACGGGGTCAGCCTGCTGGCGGGGGACGGGGTCTACAGCGAGGGCAGCGAGATAACCACCGGTTATCCCGAGTTTGACGACAAGCTGCTGAAGAAGCTGGGATGGTGGGACGATCTCACCGACGCCGAGAAGCAGGAGGCCGAGGGCCGCAACTGGAAGACCGACCTGTCGGGCGGCATCCAGCGGGTGTGCATCAAGCACGGCGTGGCGCCGTTCGGCAACGCCCGGGCGCGAGTGGAGGTATGGCAGTTCCCGGATCCGATCCCGACCCATCGCGAGCCCTTGTTCTCGCCCCGTCCGGATCTGGTCGAGAAATACCCGACCCACGACGACCGTAAGGAGTTCTGGCGCGTTCCGGTGCTCTACAAGTCCATCCAGGAAGCCAATAAGGACGCGGTCAAGACGTTCCCACTGATCATGACCAGCGGCCGCCTGGTGGAGTACGAAGGCGGCGGCGACGAGACCCGGTCCAACCCCTGGCTGGCCGAACTGCAGCAGGACATGTTCGTGGAGATCAATCCCCGCGACGCCAACGATCGGGGCATTCGCAACGGGGACTACGTCTGGGTTGAGACGCCGGAGAAATCCCGGCTCAAGGTCAAGGCGCTGATTACCGAGAGGGTCGCGTCCGGAACCGTTTTCCTGCCGTTCCATTTTGGCGGGTGGTGGATGGGACAGGACCTCCTGGACAAGTATCCCCAGGGCGCCGCGCCCATTGTACGTGGCGAGGCCGTCAACACCGCCACGACCTACGGGTACGACCCGGTGACCTTGATGCAGGAGACCAAGACCACGCTGTGCAACATCTCCAAAGCGTAACGGTAACGGGATAAACGAGGAGCTAAGATCATGGCACGAATGAAATTCCTGTGTGATGCCGAGCGCTGCATCGAGTGCAACGGTTGCGTGACGGCGTGCAAGAACACCAACGAGGTTCCGTGGGGCGTGAACCGGCGCCGGGTGGTCACCATTGACGACGGTCTCCCGGGCGAGCGCTCCATTTCGGTGGCGTGCATGCACTGCTCGGACGCGCCGTGCATGGCGGTTTGCCCGGTGGACTGCTTTTACAAGAGCACGGACGGGGTGGTCCTTCACGACAAGGACTTGTGCATCGGCTGCGGCTACTGTTTCTATGCCTGCCCCTTCGGCGCGCCGCAGTTTCCGCAGGACGGGGGCTTCGGCCTGCGCGGCAAGATGGACAAGTGCACCTTCTGTGCCGGGGGTCCGGAGCCCGACGGCTCCGAGGCGGAGTTCCGCAAGTACGGGGAGAACCGTCTGGCCCAGGGCAAGCTTCCGTCGTGCGCGGAAATGTGTTCGACCAAGGCACTGCTCGGCGGTGACGGCGACGTGATCGCGGACATCTACCGCACGCGGGTGCTGGTGCGTGGCAAGGGCTCCGACGTATGGGGCTGGGGCACTGCCTATGGCAAGCCCGAGAAACAGGCGGCACCGGGAGGCAAGTCATGAAGCGGATGCTGGTGATCGTGATGGCGGCCGCGCTGCCGCTGGGGTTCCTGGCCGGCTGCGGCCAGGAACGCGCGCCCCAGGTCTACAAGCAGGGCAAGTATCAGGGCAAACCCGATACGCCTCCCTGGGAGAACGAGCAGTTCAAGGGCAGCCAGACGGCCTGGGACGACGCGATCAAGAGGCGCGCCCAGGGCCAGAACGAGTACGTTCGCATAGGCGATGCCCCCGGGGGATCGCTATGAGCGGCGTGCGCAGATTGCTGGGCGGCGCGCTCCTGGGTCTCGCGCTGGTGTTCCCGGCCGGCGCGGGCGCCTTCGAGCAGCCGTTCATTCCCAATCCCCCCACGGCGGTCGAGAGCGCGCAAGTTCAGCGGCAGGAGGAGCAGCCTTTGAACAACGCTCCCGTTTGGCGCGATGTCCGCTCCGGCGGGGTGCATATCACCCAGGCCCGGGGCGTCGATACGGGGGTGCTGATTCAATCCGGCGGCGAAACCTGGCGCGCGCTCCGGGAAGGCCCGATTTCCCTGTATGGCGGCATCCTGCTGATTGCGGTGCCGATCATCCTGGGATTGTTCTACGCCTGGAAGGGGCCAATGCGGGTCCACGGCCAGTTGACCGGGAAGATGATCCTGAGGCTCACGCCCTGGGATCGAATCATTCACTGGTCCGTGGCCATTACCTGGCTGATTCTTGCGATCACCGGCCTCATTCTCCTATTCGGAAAACACGTGCTGTTGCCGGTCTTTGGGTACACGCTGTTCTCCTGGCTGGCTGTCGCGGGTAAGAACCTGCACAACTTCACCGGACCCCTGTTTCTCGTGTCCATGGTCGCCATGTTCTTCACTTACCTGAGCCGCAATCTTCCCGAGGCGGGAGACGGCCGGTGGCTGGCCAAGGTCGGGGGCATGTTCTCGGGACAACACGTGCCCGCGGGCTTCTTCAATGCCGGCGAGAAAATCGTGTTCTGGTTGGGCCTGACGCTGTTCGGCGTTGTGGTGAGCCTTTCGGGGCTCGTGCTCAATTTCCCGAACTTCGACCAGGGGCGCGAGCTCATGCAGCAGGCCCACCTGTTCCACTCCATCACCGGGATCCTGTTCATGGGCCTGATGATGGGCCACATCTACCTCGGCACCATCGGCGTGCCAGGTGCCTATGACGCCATGCGTCGCGACGGTCTGGTGGACGAAGCGTGGGCCAAGGAGCATCACGAGAACTGGTATAACGACGTCAAGGCCGGCAAGGCGACCCATGGCGCGATGGCAGATACCGCCGGCGGGCGCGCCGTGCCCGAAACGTCACGGGCCTGAACGGAGTAGGCGAAGCGCAGCGGAACGCAACTTGTTATGGGCCATTGCGCTGAAAGCGTTGGTCCCGGGGGGTCGGTGGAATAGCGCCCACCAGGCGGCCTCCGCCTACGGACCAGGAAGAGGCCAAGGGGGAAGCGAACCCAAATAATTCAGGGGCGCCGCCAACAGCAGGGAAGCTGCGGCGCCGCCCTTGGCCGTGAATTTCAGGGGCTCACCACTGGCAGCGGCTCCGGCAGTCGCACCCGAACGGGCCAACAAGTAGTTTATTGGGGGAGGAACCCGAAGGCCGCCGCGCGCAGGCGCGGCGGCCTTCTTGTTCCGAGACGATGCGGCCCGCTCCGGGGTCGGGATGACACAGGGAGACGTAAGAGATGAGCAGAGTTTTCTGCGACCCGTACCGGATGCGGCAGGATGCGCTGTCCCCGCGGGACGCGGCAGGGGCGCGGCCGCCGGGACCATCGGCAGCGAGGCGTCGATCTACAAGGTGTAGGCGGGGGAACCCGACTCCCTAGCAGCGAGGCGGCCCGTCGCCCGGTCACTTCACCCCAGCAATTTCCGCCTTTGCCCCTCGCACTGCCATATGTTCCTGCGCGGTCGTCGCACTGCGCGACGGCGCGGCGAGTCCTGCTGCTCCTGCTCGCGGCGGCGATCCTGGCAGCGGGCAGAGTCCCCGCGAGTGATTCGGCCGATTTTTCTGCCGCGGTCGAAGTGGCGCCGGGCGTCTACATGATGCAGGGGGAGCGCGGCGAAGCGGATCCCGCCAACCGCGGGCGCATTGGCAACGCCGGGTTCATCGTCGGCGAGTCGGGCGTGATCGCCATCGACACTGGCACCTCCTACCGCCAGGGGTCAGCGCTGCTGGATTCGATCGGCCGGGTGACGCCCAAGCCGGTGCGCCTGGTGTTGATTACCCACACACGGCAGGAGTTCCTTTTCGGTGCCATGGCCTACCGGGATCGCGGGATTCCGATCCACATGCACCACCAGGCGGCGCTGCTCATGGCCGCCCGCTGCGAGAACTGCCTGAAGAACCTGAGGCGCACCTTGGGGGAGGAGGAAATGAAGGGCACGGCCATGTTCAAGCCGGACCGTGATTTCGAGGAGGGGCACCCGTTGGAGGCCATCGGCCGCCCGGTGCGCGTGCTGTATCATGGCCATTCGAGCGGGCCCGGCGACATCGCGGTTTTCGACGTGCAGACCGGAGTGCTGTTCGCGGGGGGCTTGGTGGACAACCAGCGGATTCCGGACGTCCAGGACAGCGACCTGGAGGGCTGGCGCAAGGCCCTCGCCGCGTTGCGCCGGCTCGGTGCCGCGACGATCGTGCCGGGCCATGGGCCGGCGGCGCCGGCGTCCGAGACCATCGGCGAGGTCGAGCGTTACCTGGCGCAGCTCGAGGCCCGGGTGCAGGAACTGCTGGAGGCCGGAGTCGCGCTGAGCGCCGTGGCCGACCGGGCGGATCTGCCGGACTTCGAGGGCTGGGACCAGTACGACACGGTACACCGGCGCAACGCGTCGATAGTGTACCTGCGGCTGGAGCGCAGAGAGCTTTTCAAACAGGAGTGACAGAGTTGCATAAGACGAATCTCGGCGGCCGGGCCTTGCTGGTTGCCCTCTGCTGGACGGCGCTGGCAGCCGCCGCCACTGAAGCCGACAAACCCCGGGGGCTGCCATCGGGCGTCGACCACACGGCCACGTCGCCTGAGTGGGAGACGATCCGGGGCAAGCTGTTTCAGAACCGCAGTATCGATACCACCTCCGGCAAGGTGCAGCTTGCGGTGCCGCTGCGGGCGCCCTTCGGGGCCGCGGTGCCGGTCAAGATCACCTCCGGCCTGCCGCAGTTGCCAGAACTCTACGTCAAACGGGTGTACATCGTGGTGGACAAGAATCCCTCGGCCATCGCGGCGATCCTCGACCTCACCCCCGAGGTCGGACAGGCGGACTTCGAAACCCGCCTGCGGGTGGATGAATACGGCCACATCCGGGTCATCAGCGAGCTTTCCAACGGCGAGCTGCACATGGCGTCGCGCTACGTGAAGGTATCCGGGGGGTGCACCCAGCCGCCCAACCGCGATCAGCTTCACAACATCGGCAAGACCGTGTTCCGGCTGCCCGAGGGGGTACGCAAGGACGCGCCGACGCCGGCGGAGGTGCAGGTGGTGCATCCCAACGACACGGGCTTCGAGTTAAACCAGATCACGGTCATGTACATTCCGCCCCATTTCGTGCGGTCCATCAAGGTGAGCTATGCCGAGCGCAAGGTCTTCGACGCGGATGTGGATTTCTCCATGAGCGAGAACCCGTCCTTCCGCTTTAACTTCGTTCCCCACGGCGCCGGAGAACTTAGGGCCGAAGTGGAGGATTCAAAGGAGCAGCATTTCACGGGCATGCTCGCCGTGTCGTTGCCCTGATCGGCCGCAGATGGGCGCGCTTCGGCTAGCGGCAACGGTATGCGCAGCGCTGCTCGCGTGGTCCCTGCCGGCCGGCGCGGAGGGCATTCCGGAAAAATACTCTCCCGTGGTCATCCGGCCGGCGGGCGAGCCGGGCCGGTCCGAGTTCGATCTTACGGCGGTGGCCGAGCGGGCGAAGCGGGACAACAAGCGGCTGTACGTGTACTTGGGCGCGAAGGACTGCGCGTATTGCCGAAGGTACGAAAGCTTCCTCGACGAGAACTCGAAGGAACTCGTACCGCACTTTTTGGAGCACAATTACATTGTAGTGGACCTGCGTAGCACACTGTCCGTGACCCAGGACAAGCTGTTGATCCGTGTTGGGGACAGCAGCCGCCCCTACGCCGAGTTCCAAAAGGCCATCGGAGACGTTCGTGCCCGCATGCTCGTCTATCCCATGGTCTGGCTGCTCGACGGCAACTTGAAACCCCTGATGCAGATGCCCGCGGGTACCGGCACCTTCCAGACCGTGCCCGAGCAACTGGAAATTCTGCAGCTTGTGGAGTAGGCGCGGAACCGAGCGCTTGTGTTGGGGGCGCGCCCCGCATGATTCCAGTTTGCGGCGCAGCGCCGAATTCAAAGATGATTGCCATGAGGGAAGACAAACATGGCTCGAGAGACGATAAGGCTTAGGCTCAAGGCCCACGGCGGGCGCGTGCCGCGAGGCGTTGAACTGCTGCACGACCCGATCTTCAACAAGGGGACGGCCTTCACCGACGCGGAGCGGGACGCCCTCGGTCTGCGGGGCCTGCTTCCGGCCCATGTCTGCACCCTGGAAGAGCAGGTGGAGCGGGTAATGGAGAACTACCGGCGGCAGCCCACGCCCCTCGACAAGTATGTCTACTTGATGGCGCTGCATGACCGGAACGAGACCCTGTTCTTCCGTCTCCTGATGGACAACGCGGAAGAGATGATGCCCGTGGTATACACTCCGACGGTGGGCCAAGCCTGCCAGCAGTTCGGTCATATCTTTCAGCGGCCGCAAGGCATTTTCCTGAGCGCCAACGACAAGGGCCGCATGGCGGGGATCCTGCGGCACTGGCCCTACCGGGAAGAGGTGGCGGCGATCTGCGTCACCGACGGCGAGCGCATTCTGGGCTTGGGCGACCAGGGCGCCAACGGAATGGGCATTCCGGTGGGCAAACTTTGCCTTTACACGGCCTGCGCCGGGGTGCGCCCGATCACGACGCTGCCGCTCATGCTCGACGTGGGGACCGACAACGAGATCCTGCTGGAGGATCCGCTTTACATCGGCATCAAGCAGCGGCGGATCCGGGGGACGGAATACGATGCCCTGGTGGACGAGATGGTGAACGCCGTGCAGGAGGTGTTCCCCCAGGCCCTGTTGCAGTTCGAGGATTTCGGGAACACCAACGCGTTTCGGCTGCTACGGAAATACCGCGATCGCATCTGCACCTTCAACGACGACATCCAGGGCACGGGCGCGGTGACGCTGGCAGGCATCTACTCGGCGTTGCGCATCACCGGCGGGCGTCTCGCCGACCAGACGTTCCTATGCCTGGGCGCGGGAGAGGCCGCGGTTGGAATCTGCGATCTGATCGTAGCCGCCATGGTGGCCGAGGGCCTGAGCGCCGAGGCCGCCCGGCGCCGCTGCTGGCTGGTGGACTCGAGCGGTCTGGTAATCTCGGAACGGACCAACCTCGCGGAGCACAAGAAGCCCTATGCGCATTCCCACGGGCCGGCACAAGACTTTCTCTCGGCGGTGGACGCGATCCGCCCCACCGGCATCATCGGAGTCTCGGGGCAGCCGGGCACTTTTGCCCGGCCCGTGATCGAAGCCATGGCCCGGATCAATTCCCGGCCCATGGTGTTTGCCTTGTCGAACCCTACCTCAAAGTCGGAATGCACGGCCGAGGAGGCCTACGCCTGGAGCGGCGGGTCCGCGATTTTCGCCAGCGGCAGCCCGTTTCCGCCGGTGCGCCTCGAGGGGCGGACGTTCGTCCCCGGCCAGTGCAATAACTCGTATATCTTCCCCGGCGTGGCACTGGGAATCATCGCGACCCAGGCGCGCCATGTCACCGACGAGATGTTTTTCGTTGCCGCCAAGACCCTGGCGCATCAGGTGGAGGCGTCGGACCTGGACCAGGGGCGGCTGTTCCCGTCCCTCTCCCGCATCATGGAGGTGTCGGCGGAGATCGCCACTGCGGTGGCGGATGTGGCATTCCAGCGGCATCTGGCGCGGCGCCATCATCCCAAGGATCTGGGCGCCTACGTCCGCTCCCACCAGTACCATCCGGTCTATCCCTCCTACGTCTGAGGGACCCGTCGTCCGCAAGGGAGGTCTCAGGAAAGGCCCATGGCCGCCATGCGGCGGCGGATGAAGGCAATCTGGATCTGCAACGGCAGGCTCTTGGGGCACACGTCGTGGCAGCCCAGCAGGGACATGCAGCCAAAGATGCCGTCGTCGCTGCCCACGATTTCGTACCATTCGTCATCGCTGCGGCTATCCCGGGGATCAAGGCGGAAGCGTGCGATCTTGTTGAGTCCTACGGCGCCGACGAAATCCGGCCGCATGCGGGCGGTGCCGCAGGCGGCGAAGCAGCAGCCGCACTCGATGCAGCGGTCCAGCTCGTAGATGCGCTCGGCCAGGTCCGGGTCCATGGGTTCTTCCATGCGGCGCAGGTCGAGATCGCGCTCGGTGGCGTGCACCCAGGTCCTGAGCCGCTCGCTCATGGCCCGCATCCATTTCCCGGTGTTGACCGAAAGGTCTGCGATCAGCTCGAAACCGGGCAAGGGAGCGAGGGTGATTTCCGGGCCTAGCAGCTTGGTGAGAGTGCGGCACGCCAGCCCCGGCTTGCCGTTGATCAGCATGGCGCAGCTTCCGCAGATGCCGGCCCGGCAAACGAAGTCGAATTGCAGGGACGGGTCCTGCTTCTCACGGATCTCGTTAAGGGCGATGAACAGGGTCATGCCGTCTGCCTCTTCCAGACCGTAGGTCTGAAGCCTCGGCGTGCTGTCCGGGTCCCGGGGATTGAAGCGCAGGACGCTGATGTTAAGGGCACGGCGCGGGGCGTTCACAATTTTTCCTCGATGCGCTCGTTGCGGCCATGGAACCGCGGTGGCAGGAGGTGCTCGTAGGGCATAAGCGCGGCCTGCAGGGCGAAGCGGTCCGCGCCGGCCAGGCGGCTGCGGATGGCCTCGATTTCCGCCCGGCGGATGGGGGTTTCCGGGTGGTCCACATAGTCCTTGGCGCCGTAGCCCCGCCAGCCAGGCGGCAGTTCCATCCGGCTCACGTCGAGGGCCTCGTACTCCAGGGCGGGGAGGGTGTCGTCGTCATGCTTCCACACGGCCAGCGTTCGCTTCAGCCAGTCCCGGTCGTTACGCCGCGGATGGTCCTCGCGGAAGTGGGCACCGCGGCTCTCGGTCCGGGCCAGAGCCCCGCAGGCCACCGTGAGCGCGAGCTTGATCATCTTCTGGGTGCGGTACGCCGTCACCAACTCGGGGTTGGCACCCGGCGACCGGCAGCGCACACCGATGTTGCGGCTGCGGACCAGCAGCTCCTCCAGTTCCCGCACCGCCTGCTCGAGGTCGCTTCCGGTGCGGAAAATACCCACGCGAGCCGTCATCACCTGCTGCATCCGGGCCCGCAGCTCATTCGCGTCCTCGCTTCCACCCTTAAGGAGGTGATCGAGCTTGGCCTGCTCGCGCTCCAGGCACTCGCGCACCAGGTTCATGGGGACCGTGGCATCGTTGCCGGGGTCCGCGCAGAAATCGGCGATGTATTCGCCCACGATCATTCCGGCCACCACCGTTTCCGCGACCGAATTGCCCCCCAGGCGGTTGAAACCGTGCATGTCCCAGCAAGCCGCTTCGCCCGCGGCGAACAGGCCCTTCAGCCATGGGCTCTCGCCGGTGTGCCGGGTCCGGACCCCGCCCATGGTGTAGTGCTGGGCGGGGCGCACTGCGATCCATTCCTGCGCCGGATCAATACCCAGGAAGTACTGGCAGATCTCCTTTACTTCCCGAAGGTTCTTCTCGATGTGGGCGCGGCCGAGCAGGGTGATGTCCAGCCAGAGGTGCTCGCCGAAGCGGGACTGGGCCCCCTTGCCGGCGCGAATGTGCTCCTCCATGCGCCGCGACACCACATCGCGGGACGCCAGTTCCTTTTTTTCCGGCTCGTAGTCTGGCATGAAACGGTGACCGCTCCCGTCCAGCAACAGGCCGCCGTCGCCCCGGCAGCCTTCTGTCACCAGGATGCCCGCGGGAAAAATGGCCGTGGGGTGAAACTGCACCGCTTCCATGTTGCCCAGGCGCGCCACCCCGGTTTCCATGACCAGGGCGTGGCCGATGCCCTCGTTGATCACGGCGTTGGTGGTGACGCGGTACAGGCGCCCCGCGCCGCCGGTGGCGATGCAGGTGGCCTTGGCGAGGTGGGCGCAAAGCTCGCCGGTGATCAGGTCTCGCACCACCGCGCCATGGCAGCGGCTCCCGTCGTGGATCAAAGCCAGCGCTTCCACCCGCTCGCTGACCGGGATTTGCTCCGCGATGGCGCGGTCGCCCATGGCATAGAGCATGGCATGGCCGGTTCCGTCGGAAACGAAGCAGGTGCGCCACTTCTTGGTGCCGCCAAAGTCCCGCTGCCCGATCAGGCCGTGGGCCTCCGGCCGCTCCATGAGCTTGACCTTCTGGCCATTGATCACGACCTCGCGCTCCCCTTTGCGCACCCGGCTCCAGGGCACGCCCCAGGCCGCCAACTGGCGCACCGCCTTGGGCGCAGTGTTCACGAACATCCGCACCACTTCCTGATCGGCGCCCCAGTCGCTGCCGCGGACCGTGTCCTCGAAATGCACGTCCTCGTTGTCGCCCTGGCCTTTGAACACGTTGGCGAGACTCGCCTGCATCCCGCCCTGGGCCGCGGCGGAATGGGAGCGTTTGGCAGGCACCAGGGACAGGACCCGGGCGCTGAAGCCCCGCTCCCGCGCCGCGATGGCGACCCGCAGCCCGGCGAGGCCGCCGCCGATCACCAGGACATCCGAATGGACCACGCGCATGGCTCTCAGCCTGCCAGCCCCATGCCGATGCCCACGTAGGCGCCGAGCGCGGCCAACCCGATGGCGAGATAGGCGAGGGCCACGCCCCAAACGGCTTTCCTGATTCCCGCACGCGGGGCGCCGCCACCGCGGCTGGAGGGCCAGCCCCATTTCACCGCGAGCCGATAGACGCCCGCAGCGGCGTGGAACAGGACCACCGGCAGCAGCAGGGCATAGAGCAGCCAGGCCCGACCCTCAAATACACGCTGGGCCGAAGGCACGGCGCCGATGGCCTCGGGCTGGGTGATCACCACGTATAGGTGGGGTGCGGCCAGGAAGAACAGCAGGAACCCGGTGACCACCTGCCACCACCAGAGCCGGGTATCTCCGTGACGGAAGTGCTTCACGTGGGCCTGGAACGCCCGGTACTGGCGATAGTCATGGGGAAACTTGCGCAGCGCCAGCGCCGCGTGGACCACAATCAGGAGCAGCAGGCCGACAGCCGCCAGGGACACGATTCCGGGATAACCGCGCCCCAGGAATGGCTCTCCCTCGAAGAACCTTGCCACCCAGTTGGCCGCCTCGGGCCCGATCAGGATCGCCGAGTCGAGCAGCAGGTGCACGCAGAGAAACGCCGCCAGCGCCAGTCCGGTGAGGCTCTGAATCAGATCCAGGCGGGCGGGCCAGCGGCTGGCGCGCTTCACCGGCGGGACGCCTGCTTTCGCTAATTCCTGTCCGTGGGCCATGGGGTCTCGACCCGTGATGGGTGCCCCAAGTGTGCTCTCGGGCCTTGCTGCGGGTTTGATCAAAATCAAACCAGGGTGGAGACCTCCGCCAAGCCTAGGCGGTCACCACCGGAATCTTGCCGATGCGGGCGCGCCACTCCTCCGGGCCGGACTTATGGACCGCGTTGCCGCCGGAGTCCACCGCCACCGTGACCGGCATGTCGTTGACCTCGAACTCGTAGATGGCTTCC
>DKBC01000152.1 GCA_002451065.1 Betaproteobacteria bacterium UBA6910 | reverse complement strand
ATTTCCAGGGGCCGCATATCTTCCTTGGTCGGAAACTCCGTTCGCATTCCCGGCAGCCAGGCGACCAACGCCGCGTGGAGAAGCACAGACAGGGCAACGGCCACGCCCAGCGAGACATTGGATGATTCGCCCGGGAAACCGGACCCGCCGAGGGCCCCGGCAGGCACGGTTTCGAGGGAGACAGTGCGCCCGGCCAGCAGCATGTCGCTTCCCGTCAACGTGCCGCCCCCAAGGCCGCCTGTTCAAGGGCGGGATAGAGATGGATCACCGAGCGGCGATACTCGACGTCGGCCAAGGCGATCCCCCGGAAGCGCTCGGGAAGGGGCAGCGCCATGACCTCGTTCATGTCGAGCCCCCTCTCCGCCGCCTGGCGCAGCGTTGCGGCCAGCCACGCCAGATAGTCCCGGGTCTGGGTGATGGCCCGGGCGTCGCTCACCACGGGACCATGACCGGGAACCAGCACCTTGAAAGGCATGCGCTCCAGGGCGTCCAGGGATTCCTGCCACTGGGCGAGGTCGGCATGGGGCGTGGTGGCCGCCCGGTTGTAAAACACCAAGTCTCCCGCAAACAGCACCCCGGTGGCTTCGTCGAACACGGCGAGGTCGCCCGCCGTATGCCCGCTGCGAGGGATGAGCATGAGCCGGTGGTCTCCCACCTGGATATCGCCCGCGCCATCCAGCGCCCTGGGCGCCAGCACCTCGGTATCTCGCATCCAGTCCCCATTCAACCGGTACATGTTCTCCGTCAATGTCTTGCCTTCCCTTCCGATGGCTTGGACAGTCTCCGGCAGGGCTTCGATCCCGACGTCCGCGTAACCCTGGTTTCCCAGGAAATGATCGGGATGATGATGGGTGTTGAACACCTTGACCACGGGTTGGAGGGTGACGCGCCGGATGGCGGCCCTCATCTGCTCGCCGTAGCGCCTCGATGGCCCGGTGTCGATCACCACCACGCCCGCCACCGTCACGATGAACCCGGTGTTAACAATATTGCCCCCGTTGCGGACGCTGAAGTCCTCGGTCCTGCCTTCGAACACATAGGTGCCCGGGGCGATCTTCTCCGGCTTGAGGCCGTAATCGAAATCCACGGCCGCCGCGCCGGCCGCCAGGGCCGCCCCGGCCAGGCAAGCTCCCAGGAGTCGCCTCACGGCGCGATTCTCCCGTCGATGCGATTGCCGTTGTTGTCCACGCCGGTCAGCACCAGTGCTCCTTGGGGACGCGAACGGCCCCCGATGTCGAAGGTGAACACCGGGTTCTCGGAGACGGGTTCGAAGGTCTCGATCTCCATATAGCGCGCCCCCTGCTCGTCCAAGAGGGAAAGCCGGGAAATGAAAAACGCCGGGATCCCCGGCGCGAGGCCGGTGTCCATGGGATGGATGATCCTGGCCCGGACCCGAAGACCTCCCGCCGGCTGCTCCCAGACCCGGCCTCTCACTTGGCCCAGGGTCTTCTCCCATCCCGCCTCGCCGCGGCCGGCGCTCGGGAGCGTGCACCCTCCGCCGCTGGTTTCCACCCAGGCGCCGCCCACATGCCACACACCGTCCCCGGTGCGGGCCGCGGCGCGCACCGGCGTGGACTGCTGCAGCTTGATCCGGAACGAAAGCGCCGGTCGCGCCTTGCCGGGGGTGAAAGAAAGGACTTTCAGAATCGGGTTGAAGTCTGCGAAAACGATGACCTCCCGCACGTCGCTCATCGCCTCCACCGTGACTTTCACCGGCACGTTCATGGGATCCTCGGCCACCGGCGGAGCGGTGACCTGAACCCGCGGATCGAACACCACCTTCGCGTCCGGGAAGAAGACTTTGCGCATGTCTTCCCAGCGCGCGGAACCGAGGGGATCCCCCGCCGGCGTCGCCCCCAGCGCGGGAAGCAGGAACAAAGCAAAGGACAGCCAGGCGAGGAAGCGCATCGCGGAAAATTATCGGAAAGATTGCAGGCACCCAAACGTCAGCACAGTGCAAGCGCCATGCCAGCGAGAGGATCAGGAGGTGCCTATCCTACAACTCCAGGGACTTTCCTGCTTGTCGCGGCGCGTCATACCAAAGTCATAGTAACCGGCGAATCCGCACCTCAACCGCTGTTCCAGATTGAAGCACCCGGTTGCGTACGTGCGGAAAATTCATTAAAAGCATCCCAAGGGTCACGCCCCGATGCCCCAGTTTTCCAGGGTTGGCAGCGCGTTTTTCGGGCGTGGCACGGCAATTGCATTGGTTCCCGCCCGCAAGCTCGCGGGTCGGGAGGTTCGTTTCCCGCGCGCACCGCGCAACTCAACGACGAGGAGCAATTTTGAGATGAAGAAAGCTAATCTGCCCAGAAAGATGAGGCTGGCGCTGGCCGGCTGCGCCCTGCTGACGCTCGGCGCCGGACCGGTCCTTTCCAAGCCGGTGACCGATGCCGACATCGTCAACGACGCCAAGACCACCGGCGACGTGGTGAGCGCCGGACTCGGTCCCCAGGGCCAGCGCTATAGTCCCCTGGACAAGGTCAATACCGGCAACGTCAAGGACCTGGTTCCGGTGTGGGCGTTCTCCTTCGGCGGCGAGAAACAGCGCGGCCAGGAGTCCCAGCCCCTGGTCCATAACGGCAAGATCTTTGTGACCGCCTCCTATTCCCGGATCTTTGCCCTGGATTCCAAGACCGGCAAGAAGCTCTGGAAATACGAGCACCGCCTGCCCGATGGCATCATGCCCTGCTGCGACGTGGTGAACCGCGGCGCCGCCCTCTACGACAATCTGGTCATCTTCGGCACTCTGGATGCCCAGCTCGTGGCCCTGGACCAGGAGACGGGGAAGGTGGTGTGGAAAGAGAAGCTGGACGATTACGCCGCCGGCTACTCCTAC
>DKBC01000264.1:1131-5862 GCA_002451065.1 Betaproteobacteria bacterium UBA6910 | reverse complement strand
TCGGTGTACTCGTAGGTCTCGCCGGCAATGGCGATCTCGAGGCACTTGGCCGGCGTCATCTCCGCCTTGGGATAGATGAGGTCCAGGTGCCCGAAGGCATGTTCCACCTCCTGGTCCGCGGTCTCCTCGAAGGCGCGGGCCGTATCCTCGTCGCCCGCCGCCCGGGCCAGCTTGGCGAAGTAGCGATACTTGATATGGGCCATGGACTCGCCCGCGAAGGCGGATTCCAGGTTCTGCATGGTCTTGATCTCGGGTCGCTTCATGATTTCGCTCCTGTTGTTTGCGGTTTACAAATGCGTCGGTTGACGCAACAGGGGCCAGTCTAGAGAATCGAGTCTGATTTATCCAATTGATTGTTCAAACCTCTCTGATATACTATGTTTATCAGAGGGCCGCCGCAATCGTCGCCTGTTACCGCTTCCTCACGATCCATTTATGACCCTCAACGAACTCCGCTATATCGTCGCCGTGGCCCGGGAAAAGAATTTCCGGAGGGCCGCCGAGCGCTGCTTCGTGAGCCAGCCCGCTCTCTCCCTTGGCATCCGCAAGCTCGAGCAGGAACTGGGGGTCCGGATCTTCGAGCGCTCCAAGACTGAGGTGTCGGTGACCGATGTCGGCGCGCGCATCATCGAGCAGGCCCAGCGCGTGCTGGAGGAAGCCGAGCGCATCAACGGCCTCGCCCAGGCGGGGCGGGACCCGCTAGCCGGCCCGTTGCGGCTGGGCGTGATCTACACCATCGGCCCCTACCTGCTGCCGGACTTGATCCCGGCGCTGCGCAAACGGGCGCCCAGGATGCCCCTGGAGGTGGAAGAGAATCTCACCGCGAACCTGGAGGTCCTGCTCAAGAACGGCAGCCTGGACGCGATCCTGATCGCCCTGCCCTTCGGCGGGCCGGGCATCGTGACCTTGCCCCTTTATGATGAGCCGTTTCAAGTGGTGGTGCCGGCGGACCACGCCTGGGCGCCGCGGCCCCGGATCGACCCCAAGGAACTCTCCGGGGAGCGCGTGCTGCTGCTCAGCTCCGGCCATTGTTTTGCCAACCAGGTGAACGAGGCCTGTCCGGAGCTTTCCAGCCGGGGCGGCGACGTGCAGCAGGGCAACTCCCTGGAAACCATCCGCAATATGGTGGCCTCGGGGCTCGGCGTCACCGTGCTTCCCTCAAGCGCCAACCGGGACAAATACCGCAGCCGGCTGCTGGCGGTGGTGCCGTTCGCGGAGCCGGCGCCCTTCCGGCGCGTGGCCCTGGCCTGGCGCAAGAGCTTTGCCCGGGAAAAGGCGATCCAGGCCATCGCCGATTCGGTGCGCAGCCTGCGAGTGCCCGGGCTGCGCATGCTGTAAGGGATCTCTTCTAGTCCGAGCTTTTCGCCGCCGGGTTGCTCACCGCGTCGACCAGGGGTTCCGATGCGCGGGTAGCCAGGTCCTTGACCGTGACGTCCGCCACCGAAATGGTCAATGCCTGGCTCATGCGCGCCACAATCGCCTCCACTTGGGGCGGCACCGGCAGCGCCTCCGGCTTGAGGAATCGGTCTTCGCCCGCGGCGCGCACGCTCTCCATCAACTGGCCGAGGGTGATCGCGGCCGGATCCCGTGCCGGAAGGTAGGCCGGCGGATCGTCCCCGCTGCGCGCCAGCAGGCCGCCTCTCTCCAGGGCTTCCAGCACCACCTGCACCGCGTGCATGGGCACCCCGAGCGTCTGCGTGAGCTGCTGCAGGGTCCAGGCCGGGCGCCCCGCCACAAAGTGCTCGCCGATGCGCCCCATGACGGCCAGGGCCAGCCGCTCCCGCATGCGGTTGCTCAAGCGCGGCTCCCCCGCCTGGGCCACCAGGTATTCGGGATGCTGGGTGTAGAACGCAACGCTGGCGCCGAAAAGCAGCACCAGCCAGCTCACGTATAGCCAGATCAGGAACAGGATAAGGATGGCGAAGCTGGAATAAATCGCGGCGTACCTGGTGGAAGTCGCGACGAACGCCGCGAACGCCCAACCCGCCGTCTGCCACAGTACGCCGCCCAAGATACCGCCCATCAGCGCCGGAACAAGCCGCACCCGGGCATTGGGAATGAACATGTAGACGAACGTGAAGGCGGCAATCACCAGCGCGTAGGGCATGAGCCGGGCGCCTTCCCGGGCCGCCTGGTCCAGGGGCCCGACACTCATGATTTCCTGCACCAGCGACATGCTGGCCACCGTGGCCGTGATGCCGAGCGCGGCGAATACCAGGATCGGCCCCACCAGCAGAACGCTCAGGTAGCGGCTGAAGCGCTCGCCGAAGCCGCGGAGCTGGCTCACGTGCCAGATGAAGTTGAATGATTCCTCGATTTTCTGCATCAGGGACACGGCGGTGTAAAGCAGCAACGCCAGGCCCACCGACCCCAGCACGCCCACGTTCATGTTCCCGATGAACTGCATGATGCGGGCGGTGATCTCGTTGCCCTTCTCCCCCAGTGGGGCCAGGAAGTTGAGCAGGATGGGCTCCACCTGGTTGTACACTCCGAACGCCTTGAGCACGGAAAAGCTCAGCGCCAGCAGCGGCACCAGGGAGAGCAGCGTGGTGTACACGAGGCCCATGGCGCGCAGGGTGAGCTGCCCGAAGGCCAGGTCCCGCCCCAGCACCAGGGCCATGCGCACCAGCCGCATGACGCGCCGCCGCCACGGAGACATGGCTTCGCCCTGCCCGCCCCAGATGGCATTCTCGATACGCGCCAGAAAGTCGGTGATGTTGTCGCTCACGCCGCGGATACCGAAGTCAGCGGAATCATGCTCCTATGATAGGCCAAGGCACGCACCGGCAAAAATGACCATCGGTCGCCGAGGCTGCCCGTCATCCGTGAGCGCGCGGCCTCAGCCTTTCCGCACCATGGACAGCACCTGCTTAACATCCAGGGTGCGGGCCTTGGACTGGATCTCCGACGCGTAGCGGTCCTGGAGGCCCTTGGCCTCCCCCAGCATCTCGTTGAACGTTTCCTTCAGGACCTCCGTGCTGAGCTTGCGGCCGCCGGAGTAGTAGCGCACCGCCACCTGGCCGAGGGCGTAAGTGGTGGCGAAGGAGAAGGCGGTGCTGGTGGCCTGGCGGCCGATCCCGCCCAGGAGGCCGCCGCCAACTTTCTTAAGCAGTCCGCCGATCAGCTTGCCCGCCGCCTGCTCCAGATACTGGGAGGTGAGGCCGACGCCGGCGGTGGCCAGGAAATCCTTGATGTGGCCCCGGTCCAGCTCGAAGCCGTGGGCCTTGCCGATGCGGTACACCATTTTCATCTGGAGCGGGATGATGGCCATGGACGCCAGGGAGTCGGGCAGCAGCTCCAGGGCGCCGTTGAGGATGGCGTAGTTGAGGATCATCTTGTCCGTCTCGGCGCGGGTGAGGGTGCTGGCGAAGCGCGGCTCGGCCGCCGAGGGCTGCTCCAGGGGCATGGCGGCGATGGCGTCGGCTTCCCGGGTGAAGGCCCGCTCTTCCGGCGTGTCCAGGCCGAGCTTGACCCGGAGGCCGTCGAGGAAGGCGCGCTCCGCCTCGTTCTGGGCGCCGTCGGCGTCGCACACGCAGACCGCCATCTCGTAGGCCAACTGGCGGGACTCCGGGCTCGCCAGGGCGGAAATCGCGCTCTCCAGGGACACGCGCTTCAGCAGAACGTCCTGGTAAAGGGAGGAAAGGCTGATGGAGGTACCCGCCGCCAGGGACTCGGCGATGCGCTTCACCTCCGCCCTCTCCGCGTCGTCCTTCTCGCTGTCGGAAAACGCCGCCAGCAGCGCCACGGTGAGGACCGCTCTGAGTTCCTGCTCGTTCATGGTTGCCTCGAATCACCAGTCGCTAGTTTGGGCGGGCGCGGCGGGGACAAAGTTCCGCGCCCCCCGGGAAGGGGATTCAGCTCACCAGGCCGTTTCCTTCTCCGGCGTGGCGCTGATCTTGTGGATGGAAAGGTCGGCGCCGTTGAACTCCTCCTCGGCGTCCAGGCGCAGGCCCACAGTGGCCTTGAGCGCGCCGTACACGATGGCGCCCCCCGCGAGGGCGACCCCAATTCCGAGAAGCGTGCCGACCAACTGGGAGCCGAAAGCGACGCCGCCGACGCCCCCGAGCGCGGTGCTGCCGAAGATGCCGGCCGCGATGCCGCCCCAGGCGCCGCACAGGCCNNGTCGTCGATCTTCCAGCGGTTCTGGGTGAGGGTGAACATGTAGACGAAGAGTCCGCCCGCTACGACGCCGGTGGCCAGCGCGCCCAGGGGATGCATGATGTCGGAGCCGGCGCACACCGCCACCAGCCCGGCAAGGGGGCCGTTGTGCACGAACCCCGGGTCGTTGCGGCCGATCCACAGCGCGGCCAGGATGCCGCCGCCCATGGCCATGAGAGAGTTGGCCGCCACCAGGCCGCTGATGTTGTCGATGGTCTGGGCCGACATGACGTTGAAACCGAACCACCCCACGGAGAGAATCCACGCTCCCAGGGCGAGGAACGGGATGCTGGAGGGCGGGTGCGCCGTGACCGCGCCCTCTTTGGTGTAGCGGCCGCGCCGCGCGCCCAGCAGCACCACCGCCACCAGCCCGACCCAGCCGCCCACGGCGTGGACCACGATGGAGCCCGCGAAGTCATGGAACTTGGCGCCGAAGGTGGCCTCCAGCCAGGCCTGGACACCGTAGCGGTCGTTCCACGCGATGCCCTCGAAGAAGGGATAGATGAAACCCACCAGGAAGAAGGTGGCGGCAAGCTGGGAATTGAACCGGGCGCGCTCGGCGATGCCGCCGGA
>DKBC01000264.1:0-1123 GCA_002451065.1 Betaproteobacteria bacterium UBA6910 | reverse complement strand
ACCTGGTTCTTCTTGCGCACCGTGCCCAGTTCCAGAAACGCGAAGCCCGAGTGCATGGCCAGCACCATGATCGCCCCGAGCAGAATGAACAACGTGTCGCTGCCGGCCTTGAAGGTTTCCATGTGATCCTCCCCTTGGATAAAGACGCCCGAAAGAAGCAAGCTCCGTTCCCATTTTCCAGGTGCTTGATCGGTAAACATTTGATCGTCGAGCCTGGCACCGGAGCGCACCAGACTGCACCACCCGAGTGCCCGGGCCCGTTCCGGCGCACTATAATGGCGCATGCGCTCCAAGGGGCAGCTCCCACCTGACGCGAAGGACCGTTGAGCGCCTGGCGCGGCAAAGCTATAGTCCGGCTAACGTGGATCCAACCGCTCCCACCGCTCCCGCCGTCATAGCCCCGGCCCGCCCGCCCTCCAGGGCCGATCACCGGTTAACGTTGGACGAGGTCCTGAAGGCCCTGGTCGAGGCCGAGCACATCACCGCCGCGGATGCCGAGCGCATCACCCTGGACCAGCGGGTACGCCGCTCCGATCAGCATCCGCTTGCCGTCGTCGCCGATTACAAGCTGCGCAGCCTCCAGCCCCCCCGGAAGCTGCTTCATCTGGACGCGCTTACGGAATGGCTGGCCGGCTGGTCGGGCATGCCCTACATGCACATCGATCCTCTGAAAGTGGATTTCTCGTCGGCGACCAGCGTGGTTTCCAATGCCTACGCTTCCCGCTTCAAGATCCTGCCGGTGGCGGTGACCCCGCGGGAGGTGACCATCGCCACCGCCGAGCCCTTCATGACCCATTGGGCGCGGGAGCTGGGGGACATGCTCAAGCGGGATATCAGGCTGGTTCTCGCCAACCCCCTGGACATCAGCCGCTACATCTCGGAGTTCTACAACCTCACCCGCTCCATCAAGCGCGCCATGCAGGAAAAGGGGCAGGAGGTGGGGGGCATCGGCAACTTCGAACAGCTGGTGGAGCTGGGCCGCTCGGGCAAGCTCGACGCCAACGAGCAGCACGTGGTCAGCATCGTGGACTGGCTGTGGCAGTACGCGTTCGAGCAGCGCGCCAGCGACATCCACCTGGAGCCCCGGCGCGACCTGGGCGTCGTGCGCTTCCGCATCGACGGC
>DKBC01000223.1 GCA_002451065.1 Betaproteobacteria bacterium UBA6910 | reverse complement strand
ACCTCGTTGGCGTTCATGTTCGAGCTGGTGCCGGAACCGGTCTGGAAGACATCGATCGGGAACTGCCGGTCGTGCTCCCCGCCTGCGACCGCCATGGCGGCGACGCGGATTGCTTCCGCCATTGCCGCGTCCAACAGGCCGAGCTCCCGGTTGACGCGGGCGGCGCTGGCCTTGATCAATCCCAGGGCGCGGATCATTCCGCGGGGCATGCGAAGCCCACTGATGGGAAAGTTCTCAACCGCCCGCTGGGTTTGCGCGCCGTAAAGGGCGTCGGCGGGGACTTCGACATTCCCCATGCTGTCGGATTCGATTCTCGTCCGCCGAACCATCTCCGTCGTCCCGCCGCAACGGTGCCGCTTCAGGCGCCGCTCTTATAAACGCCCAGCTCGAGCTTGGCCGGTACCGCCTTGTCCTTCGCTTGCGCCGGTTCCGGCCTGCCGGCGGCGACACGGGAGGCATCCAGCCCCCCCGCGGTGGTCAGCGCCTGCACCATGGCCGCCGCGCGCTGTTCCCCGAGGGCCTGAAGCTCGGCCTCGGGTTTCGGCGCGGTTTCCACCAGTTGGTCGAACAGCGCCCGGTAGAAATCCCGGTCCTCGCTCGCCTGCCCGAGCAGGGCCAGGGCCGGATTCACCCGCTTGGCCTTCCTGCCCGCGGATTTCTCGAAAGCGGCCTCGAACTCATCCACCGCCTTCTCCCCGCCCCGCTCGGCCGCGATCTTCTCCAGGGCGCGCTGGGTCTTCGCGCTGTCGTAGTCCACGGGTCCGGGGTCCTCCCCCGGCGCCAGTTGCACGTCCAGCTGCTCGGCCAGCGCCAGGCGCAGGTTGCGGTCCTTGATGGCCACGCCGTCTATCGCGGGGTCAAACGCTCCGTGGGCGGTGAGCTTGAGCTGGGGCCGCTTGGCCAGCGCCTCGGCCAGCTTCTTGAGTCTTTCCTTCTCGGGCGGAGCAAGCTCGGCCTGTCCCGGCTCGAACAGCACGGCGTCCATGCTCTCGTCAGCCCCGCCAAACGCGGCGCCGAGGGCGCGGAACGGCGCCGTCACGATCTTGGTGATCATCTTGCCGATCGCCTGCCCGATCACTTGGCCATAGCTGAACTCCGGGCTGTCGATATTGCCACGCACCGGCACCGCGACGTCGATCTTGCCCTCGCTGTCGGTGAGCAGGGCGATGGCCAGATCCAGCGGCAGGTCCATGGCATCCGGGCTCTCCACCTTCTCGCCCAGGGTGAACTCCCGCAGCACCACCTTGTTGTCACCGAGCATCTCACTGTTCTCGACCTTGTACTGGAGGTCGAGGTTGAGCTTGCCGGACGCGATCTTGCGCCCGGCGAAAGTCGCGCTATAGGGCGACAGCGGCGTCATGGCGACGTTGCGGAACGCGACGGTGATGTCCGTGAAACCCTTGGGATCGAAGGGGGCCAGGCTGCCGTCGACGTTCGCCTGCCCGAACTCCCCGACCTGCCCTTCGAACTTGAGGGAAGTGCGGCTCTTGGGATCCGAAGAAACGCCCGTGGCCGCGCCGCCAAAATCCTGGATCTGGGTGGCGAATGGCAGGACCAGGCTCAAGTCGGAAAAATCCACCACACCCTTCTCGACGCGGATGCGCTCCACCGACAAAGGGAAGGGGGACGCCGCGGACTTCCCTTGCGGGGCCTCGCTGTCTGCGCGCTGGTCGGTTTTCAGGACCTTGGCCAGGTTCACCGACTTGTCCTCGAAGATCACGATCTTCGCCCCCGGCTCCAGCAGCCGCAGCTCCTTGATCGCCAGCCGGTCGGGACCGAGGCTGAAATCCACCCCGTCGGCGGAAAGCGCTTTCCACGCCAGGAAGCGCTCGCCCGTTTCCGCCTCGTTCAGCAGCAGGTCTCCCACGCTCACCGCTCCGCTCGCCTGCAGGGAGGGTCCGCGCTCCGCGGTCCGGTACTTGATGCGAGTCGTGCCCGACACGTCGCCCGACTGGAGCGTGAGCGCGGTGAACTTCGACACCAGGGGCGCCAGCGGGCTCAGCGCCAGGCGCTCCAGCTTGACCCGGGCTTCCGCCGCATCGCCGGCCTGGGAGGCCGTGCCCGCGACGCGGGCGCTGCCCCCCTGCCGAACCTTGAACCCCGCTTCGTAAGTCATTGGGGTCTTACCGTCGTTGCGAAGGTCCTTGACGATCACGTTCAAGTCCTCCAGGTCGTACTGGATCGCGGGCGCGGCGATCTCGTCGGCGTAACCCAGGGCGAAGCGGGAGAGCTCGAGCTGTTCCAGGGCAAAGCCCCAGGGGCGGCCTTCCGCTCGCGCGGCTTCGCCCGCCGCCCGCAGCTCCCGCAGTGCCTTTCCCTCCTCGCTGGGGAAGAGCGCAGTCACCTGCCGAACGGCGCCGTCGGCGCTGCGCGTCAGTTGCGCGCTGCCTTGCTCCAACGCCACACGCTGCAGAAGCACGGTCCGCTCCGCCAGATCGAGCTTGCCGCCCTGGAGCGTAATTGATTCGACGCCGAGCAATGGGGCGCCGGCGGTTTCGGTCCATTCGACGCGGCGCAGCGCCAGTTCGATGTTGTCGGTCAGGAGCTTGGTCTCGGGGCCTCCGATCTCGGCAGTCGCCCCCAGGGAAAGCTGCGACGAGCCGGCCGTGATGGTGACGGGAATGGCGCGGCTGGCATCGGTATAGTCGAGGGCGATGTCGTCCACCGTAAACGACTCCAACTGGAGCTTCCAGGGCTGCGCGACAGCGCCGGAGCCCGCTTCGGGTTCGGCCGGGGCTGCCGTTTCCGGGTTCTTGGGCGGCATTGTCCAGTTGACCGTGCCCTCAACATCGACGGCGGCCGCCAGCCTGCCGTCGCGGATGGCGAGTTTCGGCGCGACGAACTCCCGTGACCCGAGATCGAACCTGCCGCCTTGCAGCGTGATCGATTCGACGCCAAGCATCGGAGCCCCGGCGGTTTCCTTCAAGTCAACCCGCCGCAGGGCGATATCGATGTTGTCCGTCACCAGCTTGAGCCCGGCGCCTCCGGTCTCGACCGTTGCCGCCAAGGAAAGCTGCGACGAGCCCGCCGCGAAGGTGATCGGGGTGGCGCGGCTGGCGTCAGCGAAGTTCAGGGCCACGCCGTCCACGGTGAGCGCATCCACGCGCAGCTTCCAGGGCTGTTCCGGTGTGGCCGCGACCGGGGCCGCCTGAGTCTGAGGCGGGTCCGTCGCCGCTGCGGTCTTGGTCAGGATTGCCCAGTTCAGGTTGCCGCCGGCGTCGACCGCGGCATCCACCCTGCCGTCGCGGATTGCGAGGGTGGGCACGATCAACTCCCGTGAGCCGAGATCGAACCGCGCATCGGGAATTTCTATCGATGCCAATTCGAGCATTGGGGACGATACACCCTCCTCGGTCAGGGCCAGGTCTTTGACGGCGATCTTTATCGGGTCAGCGCTCAGCGTTATCCTGCCCGACGCGTAGACGAAGCGGTAGGAGGCGTCTGCGTCCAGTTCGCCGCCTGGCTCCGCAAGGCGCAACCGGTCCTGGAAGAATTTCCAGGGGGTGGCCGGACGGAATCCGTCGATCCGCACCGTGCCGCTGGAAGCGATCGGATTGAGGGAGACCTCGCCCTGCCAGCCCACCTCTCCCCCGCCCGGCAGCGTGGCGGAAATGCCATAGGGGCCCCGTCGCTCCGGCAGCGTCGAGATGTCATTTAGTTCCAGGTCCAGGGGCTCCACCGTGGTGCTGGCCGGTGTCGGATTGGAAAGGTCCGTGAATTTCACGACCCCGCCCGCCAGCGCGGCGTGCTTCAGCAGAAGACGAGGAGGCGGTTCGTTCTCCCGAGGCTCCTGTGGGGCTTCCGCCTTCGGCAGGTCGTCGGCGATCCTGGCAAGGTTGAGCCGGTCATCCTTTCCCACCACCAGGTTGACGGAGGGTCCCTCGATGCGGATGTCGGCGAAGGTCCAGGCCCAGCGGAACAGGCTCTCCACCTCGATATCCACGAACAGCCGTTGGAAGCCGAGAATCGGCTCGCCGCCGGCCTCCTGGAATGCGAAATCCCTGGCCTCGAGGGTGAGCAGGTAGGGATTGACCCGCACCTTTCCCACGCTCGCCTGGCGCTTGAACTGGTCCGCCGCGATCTTCGGCACGTAATGACGCACCAGGTAAGGCGCCAGTAGGAAACCCGCCCCCGTGTACACGGCGACGGCCGCCACCGCCCCCAGCAGCCAGCGGTTCAGGTACCAGGGCCGCTTCGCCCGGTTAGCAACTAAGTCCTTGATCTCCAAATTGGCCATTAAGTGGACGTTTCATGCTGAAAAGGCATTGCCGGGCCAGATCGGCGCTCCCGCGGCAGCGCGGTTCTGGTGGAAACGCCGGTGACGTTGGGCGGCGCCGCGTTGCCGCGCCACGTCCTCCTCAAAACTGCTCGTCCACGTACTTGAACGGGTACTTCAGGTCCTTGTAGCCCCCCGGCTTCTGCCGCTTCGGCAGCTTGACCTTCTCCCGGGGCAAGGCCTTGTACGGAATCTTGCTCAGCAGGTGGGAAATTACGTTGAGGCGCAGGCGCTTCTTGTCGTCCGAGCGCGCCACGAACCAGGGCGCAAATCCCGTGTCAGTAGCGGCAAACATCTCGTCCCGAGCCCGGGAATAGTCGTACCAGCGGCTGTAGGACTTGAGGTCCATGGGCGAGAGCTTCCAGGTCTTGCGCCCGTCGTTGATGCGCCCCTCGAGCCGCCGGGTCTGTTCCTTTTCGCTCACCTCCAGCCAGTACTTGAGCAGGATGATCCCGGAATCCACCATCGCCTTCTCCACCAGTGGCACGGCTTGCAGGAAATGCTTGGCCTGCTCCTCGGTGCAGAAGCCCATGACCCGCTCCACGCCGGCGCGGTTGTACCAGCTCCGGTCCCAGATCACCACCTCGCCCGCCGCCGGAAAATGCGGCAGGTAGCGCTGGACGTACATCTGGGTCTTCTCGCGCTCCGTCGGAGCGGGCAGGGCCACGACGCGGAACACCCGCGGGCTGACGCGCTCGGTGATGGCCTTGATGGTGCCACCCTTGCCGGCGCCGTCGCGCCCTTCGAACACGACGCAGACCTTGAGGCCCTTGTGCTTCACCCACTCCTGGAGCTTCACCAGCTCCACGTGCAGCTTGGCCAGCTCCTTAGTGTAGACCTTTGTCTTCAATTTGCCCGCGGGCGCCCCGTCGCCCGCCTTGGCGTTTGGGGCCGCGCCTTTCCCCTTGGCCTGTTTCACACGCTTGACCGCGGCCTTCTCCTTCGCTCCTTTGCCTTTCATGGTTGCTCCTCGAAAAGGTTTTTCCTCGCCGTCCTCGTGGCTATCGCGGCACGAATGGGAATTCTACACGCCCTGCGCCAGCGCCCGCAGCGTGCCCACGACAAGAACACCTGCCGCCATCCCAAGCAATTGGGCGACAAATGACCCAGGCGTTGTCGGACCGGATCGCGGGACCGCAATCGCGCGAGGCACTACCCGCGGGGCGGGTGCTCAGGCCCGCTCAAGCAGGCCCGGCTCGTCATTACGGGGACTGTTGACCCGGGTGCTCACCGGATATGCCTCCAACCACTCCGGCGGGCAGGGCCTGAGGAGCGGCTTGAGCGCGGCCGGATCGATCACCCCGGGGTCGAGCCAGAAGGCGTAGGACGCGCGGCCCAGGATCACGGGCATCCGATCGTGGATGGCA
>DKBC01000038.1 GCA_002451065.1 Betaproteobacteria bacterium UBA6910 | reverse complement strand
TTGTAGTGGAGCATGAAGCGGTCGGTGTATTCGCCCTGCAGGGCGTCAATGATCTGCTCGTCGCGGGAAGTCCCCAGGGTCGCCGCAACCATGGCTTGGGTTTCGCCGCGGGTGAAGAGCGCCGAGCCGTGGGTGCGAGGCAGCACCCCGACCTCGATGGAAATCGGCCGCACGGTACGCGTGTCGCGACCGTCAATGCGCGGTTCTCCGGCAAGGATCTGGTTGCGCACGATGCTCGCCTCCATCCCGAACAGGATGTCGCCCACGACGTTGGTATCGGGCGGCGTCTCGTCCTGCGCCAGCGCGTCCTGCACCCGCTTGCGGATTTCTTCCAGCTTCTGGTTGCGCGGCTGCTTCTGCCTGAGCGCGAAGGCAGCGTTCAGCTCCGCTTCCGCCATATCCCGGATGCGCGCTTCCAGCCCCTCATCCTTGGCCGGAGGCTGCCATTCCCACCCTGGTTTGCCGGCCTCGTCCACCATCTCGTTGATGAGGTTGATCACCGCCTGCATCTGATCGTGGCCATAGACCACGGCTCCGAGCATCACGTCTTCCGGCAGTTCCAAAGCCTCCGATTCCACCATCAGCACGGCCCTCTGGGTGCCGGCGACCACCAGGTTGAGTTCGGAAGTGCTTAATTCCTCCTTGGTGGGATTCAAAACATATTCGCCGTTGCGATAGGCCACCCGCGCCGCACCGATCGGGCCGTCGAAAGGAATTCCGGAAAGCGCCAGCGCGGCGGACGCCCCGATCATGGCGGGGACGTCGGAATCGATCTCGGGGTTCGAGGACACCACGGTTGCCACCACCTGGACCTCGTTATAGAAGCCCTCCGGGAACAGGGGACGGATGGGACGGTCGATCAGCCGCGACGTCAGCGTTTCCTTCTCCGACGGGCGCCCCTCGCGCTTGAAGAAGCCGCCAGGGATACGGCCGGCGGCATAAGTCCGTTCCTGGTAATCCACGGTAAGGGGGAAGAAATCCTGTCCCGCCTTGACCTGCCGCTTGCCCACCACAGTGACCAGCACCACCGTGTCATCGAGATTCACGAGAACCGCACCGTCCGCCTGACGCGCGATCCGGCCTGTCTCTAGCGTCAGCGTATGACGCCCGTAGCTGATGGTCTTCTTGACGATTTTAAACAATGGCGTGTCCTCGGGAAGCAAGAGGCCCGGGCGGCGAGCTCCGTGCCGCGTCCCGAGGGCGGAACGCGCCGGCTGGAGCCGACTCGGGCGGAGAATTAATCATGGCGATTCGGCGCCGCGCAGGCGTGAATCGCGCTATTTGCGCAGCCCCAGACGCTCGATCAAAGAACGATAGCCGTCCGCGTTCTTTGCGCGAAGGTAATCCAGCAGCTTTCGCCGCTGGCTCACCATCTTGAGCAGTCCCCGGCGGGAATGATGATCCTTGGCGTGGATCTTGAAGTGCTCGGTCAGATCGTTAATTCGCGCGGTGAGCAATGCCACCTGAACCTCGGGAGAACCCGTATCCCCGCTCGCACGCTGGAAATCGGTGACGATCTGCGCCTTCTGAGTAGTGTTGACAGCCATGATCCTTCTAACTCTCTTTCGCTCTCGACCTTTTTTGGAAGGGCGCTATTCTACACGCGCCGCCGCTGCCCCACAAGTATGGCCACCTATTTCTCACCATTGTTTTCAGGGACTTGTGGTCAGTTGCCGGGATTCTGGGCAACCAGCCGCCGGGGATTGACCATGCCGCCCTGCACGACCTCCCCGACGCCGAGAAAACCGCCCTCCTCCTCGTAGAGCCGAACCGGGCCCGCCGCACGGTTCTCCTCGGTCATCACAGGTTGCCCGTGAAGCATGAGCCGGGCCTGCCGGTGTCCCAGTACAACGCTCGGGAGCTCCGACACCAGGGCGTCGGCGGACAGCAGGCACTCCAGCATTTGCCGATCCGGCATCGCCTCCAGCGCCTCCAGCTCCACCGCCTGGTCCACCCGGAAAGGCCCGACCCCGGTGCGCCGAAGCCCGGCCAGATGCGCGCCGCAACCCAGCACAGCGCCGATATCCTCCGCCAGGGTGCGAATGTAGGTGCCCTTGCCGCAGCGGATGAGGAGGCGCAGGTCGCCCTCATGCAGCCCCTGGAATTCCAGGGCGTGAATTACCACTTCCCGGGCCTGCCGCTCCACCTGGAGGCCTTTCCTCGCGTAGGCATATAGGGGGATCCCCGCAAATTTGATGGCACTGTGCATGGGCGGCGTCTGCAGAATCCGTCCCCGGAAGCGTCCCAGCGCCCTCTCCACAGCGGCAGCGTCTGCGTACACCGGCTTGACTGCCAGCACCTCGCCCTCTGCGTCCCCGGTGCTGGTGACGATCCCCAGCTTCACGACCGCCTCATACACCTTGTCGGCGTCCAGCAGGCCGCCCGCGAACTTGGTCGCCTCTCCGAAACAGAGTGCGATGAGCCCGGTGGCGGCCGGGTCGAGGGTTCCGGTATGGCCTGCCTTTTCGGCACGCAGCGCACGTTTGGCCGTCTGCAGCGCGGCGTTGGACGTCATGCCGGCAGGTTTGTCGAGCAGCAGCACTCCGTCCACACGCCGTCGCGGGAGGCGCGTCAGCCGTGTCGCTTGGCTGGCCAGGGAGGAAGTCAAGGTCATGGCGCCTTGCGCTTGCGGGTGCTCTTGGGCGGCTCCTCGCGGGGCAGCCCTTCCTCGATCAGCTTCGACACCCGGATTCCCCGCTCCACCGACTCGTCGAACACAAAATGAAGCTCGGGTATGGTGCGTGTGCGCAGGCGATGGGCCAGCTGGCTGCGCAGGAATCCGGCGGCGTGGCCCAGCCCCTCCCCGGTCCGGGCGTGCTCCTCGCCGCCCCCGAGGGTGGTGAAGAATACCTTGGCATGGGAGTAGTCCCGGGAGACTTCCACGCCAGTGAAGGTGACGAAGCCGACGCGGGGGTCCTTGACCTCCTGCCGGACCAGGTCCGCCAGCTCGCGCTGGATCTGGTCCGCGATGCGCTCGGTGCGTGCGAAATCCTTTGGCACGGGAGGTCCAGTTGTCAGTGGTCAGTTTCCAGCTAGGCAGCCGCCGACGGGTTATGCGCCCTCCCTTGGCCAGCAGCCTGCTAGAGCGTCCTTGCCACCTCGACCACCTCGAATACCTCGAGCTGGTCACCTTCCTTGATGTCCTGATAGCCCTTGAGCGAGAGACCGCATTCCAGGCCGGCCTTCACCTCGCGCACGTCTTCCTTGAAGCGCTTCAGGGAATCCAGTTCCCCGGTGTGGACCACCACCCCGTCCCGGACCAGGCGCACGGTGGAGCCGCGTTTGACCACTCCGTCCAGCACCATGCAGCCCGCCACGGTGCCGACCTTGGAGATACGGAATACCTGGCGGATTTCCACCAGGCCCAGCACGTTCTCCTTGCGCTCGGGGGCCAGCATTCCGGAGAGAGCGGCTTTCACGTCGTCCACCGCCTCGTAGATGATGTTGTAGTAGCGGATGTCCACGCCCGAGCCCTGGGCCAGCTTGCGAGCCATCGCGTCGGCGCGGGAATTGAAGCCGATGATCACCGCCCGCGAGGCCAGCGCGAGGTTCACGTCCGACTCCGTGATCGCCCCGACCCCGGTATGAATGATGTTTACCTTCACCTCGTCGGTGGAAAGTTTGCTGAGCGCGTGGGCGAGGGCCTCGTAGGAACCCTGCACGTCGGCTTTGATGATGAGCGCGAGAGTCTTTTTCTCCCCCTCGCCCATCTGTTCGAACACGTTCTCCAGCTTCGCGGCCTGCTGCTTGGCGAGCTTCACGTCGCGGAACTTGCCCTGGCGGAACAGCGCGATCTCGCGCGCCTTGCGCTCGTCCTTGAGCACCATGGTCTCCTCGCCGGCCTGGGGAACCTCTGACAGACCGAGGATCTCCACCGGGATCGAGGGCCCCGCGTCCTTCACCTCACGGCCCGCCTCGTCCACCATGGCGCGTACCTTGCCGAAGACCTGTCCAGCGATCACCGTGTCGCCGCGGCGCAGGGTGCCCGACTGCACCAGCACCGTCGCCACCGGGCCGCGGCCCTTGTCCAGGCGCGATTCGATTACGATGCCCTTGGCCGGCGTGTTTACCGGAGCATTGAGCTCGAGGACCTCGGCCTGCAGCAGCACCCGCTCCAGGAGTTCGTCGATGCCGGCGCCGGTCTTGGCCGAAACGTTGGCAAACATGGTCTCACCACCCCACTCCTCGGGCACCACCTCGTGGGCTACCAGCTCCTGCTTGATGCGGTCAGGCTGAGCCTCGGGCTTGTCGATCTTGTTCACGGCCAC
>DKBC01000327.1 GCA_002451065.1 Betaproteobacteria bacterium UBA6910 | reverse complement strand
ATGGAGGAGCTGGGCTCGGGCTTCTATCTGGCCATGCACGACCTGGAAATCCGGGGCGCGGGCGAGATCCTGGGGGAGTCCCAGAGCGGGGAGATGCAGGAGGTAGGCTTCAGCCTTTACGCCCGCATGCTCGACTCGGCGGTGCGCGCCCTCAAGGCCGGCCGGGAGCCGGACATGCAGCAGCCCCTGGGCGTGACCACCGAGATCAACCTGCACGTCCCGGCGCTGCTGCCCCAGGACTACGTGAGCGACGTGCACGAGCGGCTGGTGCTGTACAAGCGGCTCGCCAACTGCGAAGCGCCGGAGCAGCTGGAGGAGATGCAGACGGAGCTGGTGGATCGCTTCGGGCTGCTGCCCGACCCGGCCCGCTCCCTGATCGAATCCCACCGCCTGCGCATCCTCGCCAAGCCCCTGGGGATTGCCCGTGTGGACGCCGGCCCTGACGGGCTGCTGCTGCAGTTTGTTCCCCAGCCGCCGCTGGACCCGTCCCGCATCATCGGCTTCGTCCAAAGCCGGCGCGACACCCGGTTCTCGGGGCAGGACCGGCTGCGCATGACCCGAAGTTTTCCCACTCTGGCGGACCGCGTGGGCTGCGTGCGGGAGGTCATCAGCGCCCTCTCCGCGTGACCGGCTCCGCGGCGTTTTGCCGCGCCGGACGGTGGAGGCAAAACCTCCCGCGAGCAGGGCGTTCGGGTTAAACTACGTTCAATAAGGAAGCTGCAGGGGCTGATGCCCACGGGGCCGACCCATGTAGCGGAAGTCCAGAGGAGGGATTAGATGCTGTTCCTGCTTTACGCGATTCTCGCCATCGCCACCATCGTGGCCTACTACACGGGTTTCCTGACGCGCCTCGGGATGGAATGGCTGGTCTACGTGTTCGCCGTCACCATCCTGCCGGCGATCCTCTGGTTGTAGGGCTCCCGATCCCGGAAGCCGCTAGCGCGCCCCTTGCGCTTCACCTCTCCCCCAGTCCCTTTACCTCGCTCCAGCGGAAGCAGCCGGTGACGTGGTCGTTGACCATGCCCACCGCCTGCATGAACGCGTAGCAGATCGTCGAGCCCGCGAACTTGAACCCAAGCCGCTTGAGTTCATGGCTCATGGCGTCGGATTCCAGGGTGCTGGCCGGAACCTCGTCAACGCTGCGCCAGCTGTTCTGAATCGGCCGGCCGGCCACGAACTGCCAGATGAAGGCGTCGAAGCTGTCGAAGCGCTCGCGCACTTCCAGCAACGCCCGGGCGTTGGCGACGGCGGCCCCGATCTTGGCCCGATTGCGCACGATGCCGGGATCCGCGAGGAGCGCCTCCAGCTTGCGATCATCGTAGCGGGCGATTCTCTCCGGGTCGAATCCGTCGAAGGCGCGCCGGTATCCGTCCCGCCGCTCCAGGATCTGGCGCCAGGAGAGGCCCGCCTGGGCCCCCTCCAGGATCAGGAATTCGAACAGCCTGCGGTCGTCGTGAACCGGCACGCCCCACTCGCTGTCGTGATAGCCGCGGTAGAGATCGCTGGATTCCGCCCAGCTGCAGCGTTCTGGCATCTCATCTCCTCCCGGTGCCCATTGTAGCCGCGCCCAAATGCCGAGGGGCAGCCCTTCGGCTGCCCCTCGGCGTTCAAATCTGGAGACGGCGGGGTCAGCTCACGCTGAAGCTTTCTCCGCAGCCGCACTCCCCCTTTACATTGGGGTTGTTGAACTTGAAGCGCTCGTTGAGGCCCTCGCGCACGAAATCCAGCTCCGAGCCGTCGATGAAGTGGAGACTGTCGGGCTCCACGTAAACGGCGACGCCCTGGGTCTCGAACTTCAGGTCCTCCGGACGCGCTTCCTCCGCCCACTCAATCTTGTACGCCAGGCCGGAACAACCCACCTGCTTCACGCCGAGCCGAAGGCCGACGCCCTTGCCGCGCCGCTTCAGGGAGTTCTCGATGTGTTTCGCCGCTCGTTCAGTCAAGGTGATCATGGTGCTCATGCAATTCCAACAAAATCGATATCGAATTATAAGTCCATCGCGGTCAGACCGCGACCGCCGCCAGCCCCCGCAACCGCGCCGCCACCGCGCCCAGCGCGCCCAGGAACCCATCCACCTGCTCCGGGGTATTGTCCCAGCCCAGGCTCACGCGCACCGCCCCGCGCCCAAGCTCCTCCGCAACGCCCATGGCCTTGAGCACCGGGCTCGCCTGGGTGGAGCCGCTGGAGCAGGCCGCGCCGGCCGCCACCGCAAACCCCGCCTGGTCGAGCTGGATCACCAGGGTTTCGCCGTCGATGCCGGGCAACGCGAAATAGGCGGTGTTGGGCAGGCGCCTCGCCTCCTGCCCAAAAATCGTGGCCCCCATGCCGGTGAGGCCCCGCTCAAGGCGCTCGCGCAGGGCGCCCAGGCGCGATCCGTATTCCGTGACGCGCCCCGCCGCCAGCTCGCAGGCCAATCCCAGGCCGACGATGCCAGGCACGTTTTCGGTGCCGGCGCGAAGGCCGTTTTCGTGACTGCCCCCCTGGATCAGGGGCTTCAGCGCCAGCCGCTTGTCCACCACCAGGGCTCCCGATCCCTTGGGCCCGTGGAACTTGTGCCCCGAAATCGTGAGGGCGTGAACGTTGAGCGAGGGGAAATCGAAAGGAATCTTGCCGAAGGCCTGCACCGCG
>DKBC01000363.1 GCA_002451065.1 Betaproteobacteria bacterium UBA6910 | reverse complement strand
GATTTCCGAGAGGATCTCCAGGTGCCGCTGGGTGGCCGCCTCGGGTACCAGCAGGAAGATCAGCAGGCCCACCGGCTCGTCGTCCGGGGCGTCGAACGGAATCGATTGCTGGACGCGGATCACCGCCGCCAGCGGGTTCTTCAGGCCCTTGATGCGGCCGTGGGGAATGGCGACCCCCTGTCCGAGGCCGGTCGAACCGAGGCGCTCGCGCGCGAACAGGCTGTCAAAACAGAGGCTGCGCCCGATCTGGTCGTGATTTTCAAACAGCAGGCCGACCTGCTCGAACACACGCTTCTTGCTGCCGACGTCGAGGTCCACGAGAACGTGGTTCGGCGCGAGTAGTTTCGAGAGCTGATTCATGGGGGGCTGGGTATCTAACGCCGGGCCGACAGCGGATTTCATGACGTCGATTTTCCGCCGATTCCGCCCAGGCTCATTCTGAGGCCTGTGGGCGGACCGCCCCGTTGGGGCGCTTTTCACTGCGCTTGCTCTTGTGACGGAGGATCTGTCGGTCCAGTTTGTCGATCAGTCGGTCGATGGCCGCGTACATGTCCGCATCCTCGCTTTGTACGACGATGCTGCGTCCCCGGATCCGGACGCTGGCCTCGGCCATCTGCCGCAGCTTCTCCACCGAGAGCGTCACATTAACGTCGATCACGCGGTCGAAGTGGCGGCGAATCCGCCCGACCTTTTGCGCCACATATTCCCGGATGGCCGGAGTGACGTCGACGTGGTGTCCGGTGACCGTGAGGTTCATGGGCAGCTCCTTTCTTCAAAGGGTCTTACGCAGATTGACCGGCAGGATCTGAAGAGATTCACGGTATTTCGCCACAGTACGGCGGGCGACGACAATCCCCTGCTGGCCGAGGATTTCTGAAAGCTGGCTGTCCGACAGCGGGCTGCGCGAGTCCTCGGCGCTGACCAGTTGCCTGATGAGGGCGCGGATCGCGGTAGCGGAGCAGGCGCCGCCGGTCTCGGTGGCGACGTGGCTGCCGAAGAAATACTTGAGCTCGAAAACGCCCCGGGGAGTCATCATGAATTTCTGGGTGGTGACCCGCGACACCGTGGATTCGTGCAGCCCCAGGGCGTCCGCGATCTCCCTCAGCACCAGAGGACGCATGGCCACCTCGCCGTGCTCGAAGAAGCGGCGCTGCCGGTCCACAATGGCCTGGGAAACGCGTCGGATGGTATCGAAGCGCTGCTGGACGTTCTTGATGAGCCACTTCGCCTCCTGCAGCTGGCCCGCCAGCTGCGCCAGGCTGGCGTCCCGGTTGCGATTGAGGATCTCGGCGTACATGCGGTTGATGCGCAGCCTGGGGATGGCTTCCGGGTTGAGGCTCGCCAGCCACACCCCCTTTACCTTGCGCACCACCACGTCGGGGATCACATAGCGGGCGACGTCCTGGGAATAGCCGCCCCCGGGGCGGGGATTCAGGCCGGTGATGAGCTTCTGCACCCCCCGCAGGCAGGCGTCGTCGCAACGAAGGACCTTCTTGAGCCTGCCGAAGTCGCGGGAAGCCAGCGTCTCCAGGTGGGCCTCCACGATCAGCATTGCCTCCTTCCGGTGGGGAACGTCTTCGGGCAGCGCCTTGAGCTGGAGCAACAGGCATTCCCGGAGGTCCCGGGCACCGACCCCGGGAGGGTCGAAATTTTGCAGGTGCCGCAGGGCAATGCTGAGCTCCTCGGGCTCGATTTCGAACTCGGGAGGCAGCAGTTCGGCAACTTCCTCCAGGCTCTGGCTGAGGTAGCCGTCGTCGTCCAAGGCGTCGATGAGCAGCCCGATAATCTTCCGGTCCCGCTCCGGAAGCTGCAGCAGATTGAGCTGCCAGTTGAGGTGCTCGCGCAGGCTCGGCTCGTCGGCCGCCAGTTGCGGCGCATCGTTGTCCTCCTCGTCGCGGCTTCCGAATCCACCTTCCTCAAACCAGCCGCCGTCGCCCAATTCGGGCTGTGGGACCTCTCCCTCGCTCTGTCCGTTGCTTGGGGAGACTTCCCGGACGCCGCCATCCACCCCGGTAAAGAGGGTCGGTCCGCCTCCTTCCTCCTCCCCCTCGTCGCGCTCGAGGAGGGGGTTTTCCTGAAGAAACCGTTCCACTTCCTGATTGAGTTCGAGCGTCGACAGCTGCAGCAGCCGAATCGACTGTTGCAGCTGGGGCGTCAGGGTCAGCTGCTGAGACAGCCTGAGCTGCAGGGAAGGCTTCATGAATGCGTCAAATATCCCGGGACGACCGCAGGTTATGCGGCCTGTCTGCTGTCGGGTGGACTGATCGGAAACCCCAGGGCGCTCAAAGCCGGAAGTGCTCGCCTAGGTATACTTTTCGAACACTCTCATTATAAATGATTTCGTCCGGCGTACCGTAGGCCAGCACCAACCCCTCGTTGATGATGTAAGCCCTGTCGCAAATTCCCAACGTTTCCCTGACGTTGTGATCGGTAATCAGGACCCCGATTTCCCGCTCTTTCAGGAACCCTATGATTTTTTGGATATCCAGCACCGCGATGGGGTCAATGCCCGCGAATGGCTCGTCCAGCAGGATGAAGCGGGGGCGGGTCGCCAGGGCCCGGGCGATTTCGACCCGGCGGCGCTCCCCGCCGGACAGGCTGATGGCAGGGCTGTCCCGCAGATGGGTGATATGGAGATCCTGGAGCAGATCGTCCAGATGCTGCTCGACTTCCTCATCCTCGTACTCCTGAAGCTCAAGCACGGCGCGGACATTTTCGGACACGGAGAGCCGCCGGAAGATGGAGGCCTCCTGGGGCAGGTAACCCAGCCCCAGCCGGGCGCGCTTGTGGATGGGCAGGTGCGAGAGTTCGGTCTGGTCCAGGAATATCCGTCCTCCGTCCAAGGGCACCAAACCCACAATCATGTAGAAGCAGGTGGTCTTGCCTGCGCCGTTGGGGCCGAGCAGGCCCACCACCTCTCCGCTGCTGACCTCCAGGGACACGTCATGCAGCACGGTGCGCGACCGGTAGCGCTTTTCCAAATGTTCCGCCCTGAGCCGGCTCATTGGCTCAGGGTGCCGGAGGGCTTGATGCTGAGCGGCGGCTCGGGGGCCGGCTGCTCCTTGGCCTTGGGCTGGATTACCGCGCGCACGCGGCCCTCGGGCTTCTGGGGCGAGCCGCCGACGACTTTGAAGAATTCGGTGACCGCGTTGTAAGAGATGTAGCTACCCCGCACCTCGTCCTGCCCGCGGACGATCCGGGCTTCGGTGAACAGCTCGAGCTGATTCGCCCGGCCGTCATACTCCATGCGCTCGCCGTAGCCCTCTATGTATTCCTCGGCGCCCTCGCGTTTCTGCCGGAAGATGACCGGCCTGCCATACGCCGTGCCGTGTTGGAAGCCATCCTCGTCCTGGCGTACGACGACCTTGTCGGCGCGGATGGTCATGGTGCCCTGGGTCATGCGAACGTCGCCTTCAAAGACGGCGACCTGCTTGGCGTCGTCCACGGTCATCCGATCGGCTTCCAGGTGAATGGGTTTCTCTCGGTCCGCGCGCTCCGCAAGCGCCGTACCGGCGGGCAACCATGCCGCCAGGACGGAGCAAAGCAGGGCAATGCGCGCCGCCGGGCTACCTGCGCTGGGTTTCATAACGGCCGCGTACCTCGGAAAGGAGCTTCAGCACTCTCGTTTGGGCATTCAATTCTAAGCCCACGCCATCGATCCTGGTACGCGCATCGCTCACGGTCACGGGATCTTGCGTCTCGGCGAAGTCCTTGTCCGGGATCACGTGGAGAGACTTTGTGGTGAGGGTCAGGGGCCCGCCCTGGGCATCCTCGCGCTCGCCCGTGATCACGACGTCGTCAAACAGGTATAGGTGCTGCCCTTCGCTGGACACGAGGCCGCGATTGGCGCGGATGCTGAGCGGTGGCTTGCCGGGTTCCAGGCTTTTGAAGCGGGGGTCCGCGAGGTGAGTGCTGTCGTCGTCGGGGTAATGCACCATCCTGCTTGCGGACAGGGTGTAACGCGGCGCCCCGTCGGGGCCCGACTGGATCGCGGACAAGCCGTCGACCGTGAAGTCGGGATCATTCCGCTGCCGCTTTTGTTCCACCGTGGCGGCGCTCTGGACAGTGTATTCGAGCCAGAACGAGAGGGCGGCGAGCAAAGTCAGCAGCGAGAGCGGGTACCACGCGATATGGCGGCGCGTCACCGGAGATACACCGCGAGCTGCGCGTCCAGGGAACCCTGGGCGAACATGATGAATTCGCAGGCCTCGCGCACCGCGCCGGCCCCGGCCGCCGCCCGGGTTATCCGGTGCGCGTGGCGCTTCACGATGGGGGGAGCATCCGGGACGGTGAGGGCCAGCCCGCAGCGGCGCATGGGCGGCAGGTCGACCACGTCGTCCCCCATGTAGGCCGCCGCCTCCCTGGGTAGTCCCAGGTCGCCGAGCAATCGGTCGAAGGACTTCCCCTTGTCATCGGCGCCCTGGTGCAGGTGCGCAATGCCGAGTTCCGCGGCGCGCCGCTCGACGGCGATGGAACGCCGTCCGGTGACGATGGCCACCTCCACGCCGCTGGCGGCCAGCAGCTTGATGCCGTGGCCATCCCGCACGTGAAAGGTCTTGATTTCCTCTCCCGCGTTCGTGAAATGCAGCCGGCCGTCGGTGAGCACGCCGTCCACGTCGAGCACCAGGAGCCGCACGCGGCGCGCGCGAAGAATCGAATCTTCCATGAGATCTCGGCCGCCGAGGTCCTAGACCACCCCGGCGCGGAACAGGTCGTGCATGTTCAGGGCCCCGAGCACCCGGCGCCGGGTGTCCGTCACCAGCAGCTGGTTGATCTTGAATTCGTCCATCATCTTGACCGCCTCCGCCGCCAGCCGGTCCGGGCCGATGGTGCGCGGATTGCGCGTCATGACCTCGGCGACGCGCAGCGCCTTGAGGTCGGTGGTCCTTTCCAGGCTGCGGCGCAGGTCGCCGTCAGTGTAAATGCCGACCAGGCGCCCCCCCTTGTCTAGCACCGCCGTCATGCCCAGCCCCTTGCGGGAGATTTCCAGGATCGCCTCGGCAAGCGTCGCGCTGTCCGGGACGGCCGGCAACTGCGCGCCGGTTCGCATCACGTCCCGCACGTGGGTCAGCAGGCGCCGGCCGAGACTGCCGCCGGGATGTGTACGTGCGAAATCTTCGGCGGTGAATCCCCGGTCCTCCACGAGGGCCATGGCCAAGGCGTCCCCGAGGGCCAGGGCCGCGGTGGTGCTGGCGGTGGGCGCGAGATCCAGCGGGCAGGCTTCGCGCTCGACACCGGCATCCAGGTGGACGTCTGCCTCGCTCGCGAGGGAAGAGGCCGGGTTTCCGGTGATGGCGATCAGCTTGGCGCCGCAGCGCTTGATGGCGGGGACGATGGTGAGCAATTCCGCGCTCTCGCCCGAATAGGAAATCGCGATGAACACGTCCTGCTCGGTGATCATGCCCAGGTCACCGTGGGCCGCCTCGGCGGCGTGGACAAACAGCGCTGGAGTACCGGTGCTGGCCAAAGTGGAGGCAATCTTCCGCGCCACGTGCCCGGATTTTCCCACGCCGCTCACCACCACCCGGCCCGAGGGGAGCGAGCCCTCCCCGGGCCCCCGGATCAGCGCCACCGCCTTGAGAAAATCTTCCTGCCGCGCCGGGTGCTCGAGGCGGTCATAGAGAGCCCCGAGTGCTTCCGCTTCGATCAACAGCACTTCGCGGGCCCGTTCAATGACCCCGGAAGCTTTGCCTTTTTGTCCGAGTCTCGCGGCCCTCATGGGCGCGGATTATAGCAAATGGCCGCGGCGCCTCCGGAGGAACCGCGGGCGAAATTTTAAAACGCCGCCGGCATCGGGCATCATTCGGTCTGGGGCCCAACGCTCATGCACAACACGCTGCAGACCATCCTCCTGCTCCTTGCCACCGCCGTGATCGTGGTGGTGGGCTTTCGCGCGTTGAAGCTGCCGGCGATGCTCGGTTACCTGCTGATCGGGGTGGTGGTCGGTCCCAACGCCCTGGGCTGGGTTCCGGACACGCCCCAGACCCGTTATCTCGCCGAGTTCGGCGTGGTGTTCCTGATGTTCAGCATCGGTCTCGAGTTTAGCCTGCCCAAGCTCGTGACCATGCGCGGACTGGTGTTCGGCCTGGGGACGGCGCAGGTCGGCATTACGGTCCTGGCCGTGTTCGGCCTCGCCCTGCTGCTGGGCCTGGATTGGCGAGCCGGGGTCGCACTTGGGGGCGCCCTGGCCATGTCCTCCACCGCCATCGTGAGCAAGATGCTTTCCGAGCGGCTGGAACTCAACACCACCCATGGCCGGCAGGTCATGGGCGTGCTGTTGTTTCAGGACCTGGCGGTAGTCCCCCTCATTATCGTGATCCCGGCACTGGCCGCCGATCCCGGAGACCTGGCCGTTTCCCTGGGCCTGGCAATTGTCAAGGCGGCGGTGGTCCTGGCCCTGCTGCTGTCTTTCGGCCAGCGCCTGATGCGCCCGTGGTTCCACCTGGTGGCCCGCCAGAAGTCCTCCGAGCTGTTCATGCTCAACGTGCTGCTCATCACCATGGGCCTGGCCTATGTTACGGAACTGGCGGGACTGTCCCTGGCGCTGGGCGCCTTCCTCGCCGGGATGCTGATCTCCGAGACCGAATACCGCTACCAGGTGGAGGACGACATCAAGCCGTTCCGGGACGTGCTGCTCGGTCTGTTCTTCGTCACCGTCGGGGCGACTCTGGACCCCGCGCTGTTGATGGCGGAGGCGCCGCGGGTGCTGGGCATCCTTGTGGCGCTGATCGTCGGCAAGGCGCTGCTGATCGGAGGGCTCGCCTTTCTCTACTCCCGCGACGCCGGGGTCGCGATGCGCACCGGGTTGAATCTGGCCCAGGCCGGCGAATTCGGTTTCGTGCTCCTTGCCCTTGCCGCCGGCCAGGCGGTGCTCGCGGTCCCCACCATGCAGGTGGTGCTGGCGGCCATGGTGGTGAGCATGCTGCTGGCTCCTTTCATCATCGAGCGCAGCGAGCGCATGGCCCGTCATTTCTCGGGCGCGGAGTGGATGAACCGCGCCATGCAGCTCCACAACATCGCGGTGCAGACCATGGCCACCGAAGGCCATGTGGTGATCTGCGGCTACGGCCGCACCGGCCAACATCTGTCGCGGATGCTGGAGCGGGAGAAGATCCAGTTCGTGGCCCTGGACCTGGACCCGGAGCGGGTGCGCGAAGCGGGTGCGGCGGGGGAGACTGTCGTCTATGGTGACGCCGCGCGGCGTGAGGTGCTGGTGGCGGCCGGGGTGCAGAGGGCCCGGGCCCTGGTGGTGACCTATGCCGACGTGCCGTCGGCGCAGCGGGTCCTGGCCCAGGTGCAGGCGATCAGGCCGGACCTGCCGGTTCTGGTGCGCACCCTGGACGATGCCGACATCGATCGCCTGCGGCAGGCGGGAGCCCAGGAGGTGGTGGCCGAGATCATGGAGGGCAGCCTGATGCTGGCTACCCACGCCCTGATGCTGCTGGGCGTGCCCCTGGCGCGGGTGCTCCGGCGGGTGCGCGAGGCCCGGGAGCAGCGCTATGAACTGTTCCGCGGCGTGTTCCCGGGGGGATCGGAAGAAAAGGAAGAGGAGCCCGAGCGCCTGCAGCGGCTGCACAGCGTGTTCATCGTCCCGAATTCCGCCGCCGCCGGCAAGGCCCTGCGCGACCTGCATCTGGATGACCTGCTGGTGGACGTAACCGCGGTCCGCCGGCGCAACACGCGGGAGTTGTCGCCCGGTGTGGACACCGTGCTCCAGGTGGGGGACGTGGTGGTGCTCAGGGGTGCGCCGGATTCCCTGGCGGCGGCCGAGATCCGGCTGATGCAGGGGTGATAAGAATCGCGCCAATGAAAAAGGCCCGCGGAAGCGGGCCTTTTCCTGGGGGAGGGAAGCTCCCGCGTCAGAATGCCATGCACACCGTGTACGGGGTGCCGGGGTTGCCATTGATGGTGGCGTTGTTTACCGCCGCCGCGCCCGCAGCTGCCGGCGGCGCCGCATCCGCCATGGCCCGCATGGATCCCGTGGTGGTGTTGCCGTCATCGAGGGTGGTATCGAGTTGCAGCACGAACTTGCCCACGATGCCCCGCGAGCACACCACGTAAGACCCGGTCATGCCGGCAATCGGAGAGGCGTTGGTTGCCGCGATGCTCTGGACCCCGATCCGGCCGCCATCTGCATTCTGCGGGAGGTAGGTGGTCAGGTTCACAGCTGTTTCGCCCGGGGCCAGGCCCGCAAGGCGCACATGCTGCCAGAACAGGATTGACTCGTCGGTTGTCGTGACCGTGTCCCAGCGGCCGTCGACAATGCCGTTACCCCGGCTGCCGGCGGGCAGCGCAAGGGTGGCGCCGGTCAAATGGGTGTCGGCGGTCGCGTCGTCGCCGGGGAGCACTTTGAACTTGTCCTGGTAACCGTAGATATAAATCGGTACGGTGCGGAAATCCTGGGCGAAGTTCTTCACTTTCGCGCTGTTGATCAGCTCCTGGCCCTTTAGTATCCCCCCCAGCAGCAAGCCGATAATCACCAGAACGATGGCGATCTCGATCAGGGTAAATCCGGACTGTTTGCGCATGATGTTGCTCCGCCTCTTGGAAGGTCTTGCCTACCGCTTCGCAAGTTGCGTGCCAACGTTTGCCGCGAGCCAGAAAAAGAATGCTTTAAATCAGCAAATTGTGAAATTTTGCCGGGACTGGGTCAAATTCCCCACATACCATCCTGATTCCATGGACGGTTTGCGGCTTGACGGGGACCCTCCCGAGCGTCGCGAGCGAGATTTTGAACACATTCCCGCCGACGGTGAAATACAATGGCAGGACAATAACTTCCATTTAACCGTCGGGAATTCGACGGTTATGACGGCTTTTTGACAGACTCCACTGGACAGTGACCGTCCCTTAACTGAAGCGGGGCTCGCTTAGATGGCTCAGGGAGGCGTGAGGCGCTTGGCCCATTTTCCGGAATTTTTCGGCCGACTCATGACCAGCCGCCGCTGGCTCCTGCTCGGCATGCTGATCCTGCTGCAGTTGGCCATGATGGGCGGCATCCAGGATCCCCTGTCTCGCCCGCTGCTCGTCGCGCATCTCGGGGTGTTCCTCCTTTGGCAACCCGTCTGGCAGGCGGAGCTCCGGGTGCGGGCAGGGGCGACGCTGCTGGTGGCGGGCGCGATGCTGGTGATCCTGTTCGCCCTGAGCTGGTGGCTGGTGGCGCTCTGGCTGGCCATTCTGTTCGGCATGGTGGGCGGCAGGATTTTTGGCTCGCGCGCCCCCTGGCTGCGACTTTTCTACCTCGGGGTGATGGTCTACCTGCTGGTGCTGCTCCTGATCTGGGTGGTGCCGCAACTCGTGAGCACCGCGGTGGGAGACGAGTTCACCCTGTTCATCATGCGCTTCCTGTTGCCCGGGCTGCTGCTGGTCATGGCCTTCCTGCCGGTGGAGGAGGAGCCGGGGCCGGGCACCGGTGCGGTGGTGGACCTGCTCTACAGCCTGATCCTGTTCATGGTGGTCATGGTGCTGATCCTCGGCGTGTTCGCCATCATGACCGTGGCGCGCAAGCCTTACCTGCTGGCGGTGGTGCAGATGCTGTTTTCCCTGGGTGGGTTGCTGCTGCTGCTGGGCTGGCTGTGGAATCCGCGGTTCGGGTTCGCAGGATTGCAGCAGATGTTTTCCACCTACCTGCTCAATGTGGGAACGCCTTTTGAGCACTGGCTGAGCCGCATCGCGCGCGCCGCGGAGCTGGAGAAGGACCCCCAGGGTTTCATGTCCTTCGCCGCCCGGGAACTGGCGTCGCTGCCCTGGATCCGTTTCGTGGCCTGGCGCACGCCCGAGGGGGATGGACGAACCGGCCAGGAGGGGGGGCACCCGGTGACGTTGGAGATGGGCGACCTTGCCCTCGACCTTTCCACGCGCCATACCGCGAGCCCCGCAATGCTGCTCCACATGCGATTGCTGGCCCAGATCGTGTGGCGCTTTTACGAGGCCAAGCGCCGGGAGAAGGCGCTGCGCCAGCTCACCCGGCTGCAGGCGATCTATGAAACCGGCGCGCGGCTCACCCACGACGTGAAGAACCTGCTGCAATCCCTTTACGGGCTCACATCGGCGGCGGAGCAATCGGATTCCGAGGCTTACCTCCAGCTTCTCAAGCGCCAGCTGCCGACGTTCACCAACCGCCTCGAGGGGGCGCTGAGCAAGCTCCATGTTCCCCAGCCCGACGCACCCTCCGAGCTGGTGGCGGCGCAGACCTGGTGGGACAACCTCAGGACCCGTTACGAGGGGCGCGGCATCGAATTCACCGATTCCATTGCCGCGGAAGCAAAAATACGCAAGGCCGTGTTCGACAGCGTGGCCGAGAACCTGCTGGACAATGCGCGGCAGAAGCGGCTGCTGGAGCCGCAGGCGCGCGTGACCGTGGATTTTCGCGCCGGCGACGTGGCGACGCTGGTGGTGTGCGACACGGGATTGCCGGTGCCGGAGGCGGTCGCCAGACTGCTGTTCCACTCCACGGTGGACTCGGAGAACGGCTTGGGGATCGGACTCTACCAGTGTGCGCGCCTGGCGGAGCGCCACGGCTACCGGCTCCGCCTCAGCGAAAACCAGCCGGGCTTTGTCTGCTTCGAGCTGGCCGGGCCGGCGTCAGGGTAAACGCCCGACAGTGATGAGCCGGTTGAACAAGACCGGCAGGGAAAGCCAGGTCACCAGGTCGTCGAATTCACCTCCCGCGCCGGCGGCGGTCGGGGGATGGCTCACGAACACGCCGTCGCCATTGAGGTTTGCCGCCTCGTCCGCGCCGGTGCCTCCAGCAGCGGCATTCCGGCCGGTGGAAAACACCACCGCGGGCGCTTTCTTGGTGATGTTGGTCGGCCCGCTGACGCAACCGGTGGCCGCCACGCCGGCGGGGAGGGGCCCCACCGCGCACACGAAGAGCAGCCCCGAGCCGCTGGCATAGGTCTCCACCTGCTGCATCCCGGCGCTCCTGAGCCCGTCCTGGCGCGTGAACGGATTGCTGATGAAATTGATGGTGGGGTAAGCGACGGCGTACCGGACCCGGTTGCCCCAGCCGTCGAGGACAAAGCCATTGGTGTCGACAGGCGTGATGCCAAGCGTGGCAGCCGGAACCAGCCCGTTATAGAAGTTGGCGCATTGGCCGTTGAGGGCGCTGCCGCCCATGGAAAATTCCTCGAGGCCATTGCTCGTGGGCGAGGCGGGACAGGGCAAGCGGCCGTTGGCCGCCGCGAAACCCATGAGGGCGTCCCGGATGTTTTCCAGCGTGGTCCGGGTCTCACTCGTGCGCTGGAGGTCGATCTGGGCAGAGAGCGTGACCACCAGTCCGCCCAGCAGGAGCGCGACAATAGCCATCACTACCGCCATTTCCACCAGCGTGAATCCCCGGCATGGCGGCAAATCGCGGCGGATGGTCCGGGCGCGCGTCACGGGCAGGGCTCCACGGTCAGGTCGGGCCGGACGCAATAAAGGATGTCATTGAAATCAGCGGCGGGCGGCCGGGTCTCGTAATTCCGCTTCGATGAATCTTTCGGGCTGTCCGGGTCCTCGATCCAGCCCGGGTTCCGCCCCTCCAGGTAATTGTCGGCGTCCGCCCGCCGGGTATTGGTGTCCCGGAGCTGGCTCGCGAGCTGCCGCCCGCCGAAAAGCACGATGGCGGCGTACTGTCCCGCGCCGTTGACCTGAAGGCAATTGGGGCAAGGGTTGGGACTGGTGCCGCCTGCGGCTGGTTCGAAGTCTTCCGCCACCGCGGAGAAAAACAGGCTTTTCCACCGGTCCCAGAGGTGGTAAACGCCGAACGCTCCGCCCCAGTCCGGGCAGGTGGTGTCGGATCTCAGGAGACGGTTCTCGGGTGGCGAGACCGGCGGGCAGGCCGAGCTGGTGCCGAACAGGCTGTTCGTTACCTGGGACCCCGAAGTTCCGACCACGTAAGGCATTCTGCCCGCCAGGTAATTGTTGTCGTCGTCGTAAGAGCAGACGCTCGTGTAATCGCCCCCAGGATCATTGTGCAGATCGAGATTCGACGCCCAGGGCATGCGCCGATCGGTCGGATAACCCGTGTTGACGGTGGCAAAGTAGGCGAAGCAGGACGCCGCGCGCCGGGTCAGTTCCTTGAGGGCGGGCAGCATGGCGGCGTACACCTCGTCCTTGGTGATGAATACCAGCTGGTCATTGATGCCCCGGCCGGAGAGCGGGCCCGGCAGGTGGCGGCTTACCCCGCCAGTCGTGGTGGCAACCCGGGCATTGTCGATGGCCGCCCCGGTGTTGGGATCGATGATGGGCGTGGCGGAACTGTCCGGGTCCAGATAGTTGGAAGCCGTGTAATTGCCGGGGCAGATCATGTCCGCCCGCGCCGGAGCATGGGACTGGCTTCCGGACGGGTTACCCGGGGCGAAAATGATGGCCACCGCCCGGTTTCCCGGGCTCGAGCCTGCCAGCAGGCTGGTGCCGTCCGCCGCCAGGATCTCGAAATCGCCGTCCCGGAGAACGCCGTCGATGTCGAGAGGTGCGCTGATGAAGGTCCGCTTGTAGTAGCCGGACACCGCGTACCAGAGACATTCCGTCGCCGCGTCCCGGGGCGGGGGCAGACCGAGCACGCGCCACGGCAGGCGCCCCCTGGCGGACACGTTGGTGGTTCCACAGTTGCCCATCTCACTTCCTTCCGGGAGTGCCCCGCCGGTGTCTTCCGGACACGGGAGATAGCCCGGAAACGCTCCGGCGTTGGACAGCGCGTAGACCGAGATATGGGCAAGCAGCGCTTCCTTGGCGCGGGCGAGAGCCGCCGCAGAGCGCTGCTCGCGCTGCATCCTGGAGGTCCATTCGTTGAATCCCTTGAGCAGCACGAACGCGATCATGATCGTCAACACCGCCAGCACGAGCAGCGCGGCGCCGCGCTGTCCGTCCGGAAAAGGATCGGGTCCAACGCCGGGCCGCCGGCTGCGCCGACGGGACAATTTTGGAGCATTCCTCGTGGTCAGTCCCGCCAGCTGCGGGGCCTCGTCGGGGCGGGAGGTTCCCCCGGCGGCCCGGGAGACCGCGGCCGGGTGCCGCTGTCGTTGCCGGGCCCTGACTCGTCCGGGGAGGGTTCATTGACCTCGATGCTCTGTCCCACCTTGAGCCTGATCCGCCCCGGCTCGCCGGGAACCGGCACCTGGACTGCCGGCGTGCGTGTCTTGCCCGCGGGAACGATGGACTGCGGGGGAACGGTCTGGGGAACGCCATTGATCCAGACCGTGGTGGGGCCGCCGCTGCGTTGGACGAGGCCATTCACGGTGATCCGGTCGGTGGTCGCCGCGGTTGTCGCAGCGGCGGGGGCCAGGCGCAGGGATTCCAGCGTCGCTCGCTGTTCCGGCGTGAAAAACAATCGGCCCAGGGGTTCGGCGGAGGCGGGGCTGGTGGCCGCCATCGCCGCCATTGCCAGGGCCGGGAGGAGTCGCGCGAAGCAGGTTCCCATGGAAGCTACGCTCCCTTCTTCTCGCGCAGGTTGATCAGGCGGATGTCGCAGGTGGCCTTCAGCTGAGGCCCGAAGCGCAACTCGCGGGCGGGGCCGGCGCGCTCGACGCGGCAGCGCTCGAGCACCATCAGGCCTTGAATCTGGCTGCGCAAATCCTGAAGGAACGCCAGCAATTGCTCCTCGTGCAGAACCGTCAGTTCCAGATCAAGGGGGTTCTCGAAGGCTTCGAAGCCGGCCCGCACTTCCTCCGCCGCCGGGTCCTGAAAAGCCGCCTGGCCGCCCAGCGTGTAACTGAGAGAGAACAGTCCGTGCTTCCGGCCCAAACTTTCCACAGTCTCGATCCACTCGAGCCGCCGGTCTTGGCCAACCAGGCCGCGGCTCATCAGCGCCTGGTACTCGGGATAGTGGATGGCGAGCTCCTGCTTCTCCAGCTGCACGCGGCTCACCCGGCTGCGGGCCTCGGCGACTTTCGCTTCTGCGGACTTGCTGGCCGCCCGCTGTGCCTGCAGCTGCTGCAACGTCCAGTAGACACCGGTGGCGCCTGCTGCCGCGACGATGATCAGCAGGGCGACGGAGCCCTTGATTCGCCCCAAATCTCCGGCGCCGAAGGTCATGTCTTCTGCCTGATTATCAGCTTCATTTCGAACGGAGCCCGGGGCGGGCCTGCCTGCAGGGCATCGGCGCTACCCGACAGCGTCGCTTCCGGCCTGAGGTCCAGGGGCAGGGAAAGCACCGTGGCCTCGAACCCGGCATTGGCGAGAGCGGCGCGAAAGCGCTCGATGATGTCGAGCGCCTTGCGGAAGTCGTTGTCGAAGGGCCAGATCTCGCCGCTGAGCAGGACCACTTGGGCAGGCAGGGCCGATGGCGGCGGCGCCGTCAGTGGGGGAGCAACCACCGGAGCCCCCGGCGCCACGCCAACGGCCTCCGGATTGAAAGCAACCTCCCAGGAGAGGCTGCTCACCTGAATCGCGGGAAACTGCTCCAGGGCCGCGCTGACGCCGGCCAGGATGCCTTCCGCGGGCGGGGCGTAGCGTTCCACCCGGGACACGGCGGTCACTGCCGTCTTCATGTCCTGGGTCGAGATGCCGAGCTTGGGAAAGTCCGCCGTGAGCCGTCCGTAAGTTCGGTCGAGGGTCGAGGCTTCCATTGCCAGCTGGGCGGTCTCGGACTTGGACTCCCGGGTGAGCCAGGTGTTTGCCAGGCTCCATCCGACGGTGGCAACCAGAACCGCGGCCGCCAGACCCTGCAATGTCCGTCGCAGCTTCCAGAGGCGGAAAAAATGACGATGCCGGGCGTTGGCGTACTGGTTTTCCGGCGGCTTCCTCGCGAGGGCATGCAGCAGCAGCGGTGTCGCGTCGGAGCCGTCGAGGGTTCCCTTGTAGCCCAGGCGTCGAGCGACCTCGTGGGTCTCCAGGAAGTGGAAACGGACGTCGGGACCCGGCCGCAACTTCGCACCCAGTTCGCGCCGGTCCTGTCCGCCGCAGACAATGCAGATGTCAAGGGGATGATCCTTCGGCAGCATGCTCAGGCTGGCGAGGTACTTGGTGGTGAGGCCCGATTCGCTCACCACCTTTTCCACCAGGCCCTCCTGCCCCACGCCGCCCGAAAGCCGGGTGAAGCGCAGGTGGGAGTCCACGAAATAGGTCTGCCGCAGCCCCCCGTGCTTTTCCCAGGTCAACAGCAGTACGTGGGACGCGGTGATGCCGGCGAGCAGGGCCTGGCTGACGAGAGGCACCGAATAGATTCCGCGCAGCGGAACCGCCAACCTCTCGATTCGCTCGAGCCACGGAGTCAGCAGGCCCGGATTGGTGAGGGCGGAGAACAGGACCCGGTCATCGCGGCGGCCATCCGCTTCCCGGCCTTGAACGGCGGCATGGCGGTAGGGCGTGCCGCGGTAGTACTGCTCCAGCTTGCGCCCGAACAGCAAGCCGCGCTCGGGCCCGATGAGGTGAGGAACGTGCTCGAACCGGTAATCCTCCTCCACCACGTCGGTGAGCATGGCGATCGGTCGGCCAACGTGGACCGTGACGGCCCGGGAAAGCTCCCGGGCGCCGGCCTCGCCCTCGGAAAAGACGGACTCCTCGACGATGCGATTGTCCTGCCACAGGTGACCGGACACCCGCTCCGCGGTCAGGAAGATGAGGTAGGCCTTGGCCATGGAAGTCGGAGTCCTAGATCTTGAGCTTGGTGATCAGATCGTAGATCGGCATCAGCACCGAGAACATGATCCAGCCCAGGATCCCGCCCATTATCAGGGTGAGCATGGGCTCGATCATGGTCTGGACGCGCTTGATCGAATCCTTGACGTCACGTTCGTAAAAATAACTCACATTGAGCAGGGCCGTATCCAGGCCGCCGGTCGCCTCGCCCACCCTCAGCATG
>DKBC01000163.1 GCA_002451065.1 Betaproteobacteria bacterium UBA6910 | reverse complement strand
GGCCCGAAGATGCGGGTGCCGATGGGCTCCAGCTTGTTCGTGAGCAGGACCGCGGCATTTGAATCGAACTTGATCACGGAACCGTCGGGGCGCCGCACGCCATGGGCGGTGCGAACCACGACGGCGCTATAGATCTCGCCTTTCTTGACGCGCCCCCGGGGAGCAGCGTCCTTCACACTCACCTTGATAATGTCTCCAATGCCGGCGTAGCGGCGCTTCGAGCCGCCGAGCACCTTAATGCATTTCAAGGTGCGCGCGCCCGTATTGTCCGCGACGTCGAGCAACGTCTGCATCTGGATCATTGGGAAACCCTCTCTCCAACTTTCCCCGTCCGTGGACGGTCAGTTTTGGACCCCGTAGCCTGGGGAAACCCCCGTTATGGGGCTGGAAAAACCGCTAAGTTTATGGTCTTTTGCGCGCGGATGCAACCGCCTAGATGACCCGGGCCCTTTCCACCACCTTGACCACGCGGAAGGATTTGCTCCGGGACAAGCGGCGGCACTCTTGGATTGCCACGAGATCGCCTTCCCGACACTCGTTGCCTTCGTCGTGGGCATGGTATTTCTTGGAGCGCGTAATCACCTTCCCATACAGCGGGTGCTTCACCTTGCGCTCCACCAGCACCGTGACTGTCTTATCCATCTTGTCGCTCACCACGCGGCCAGTCAGAAGGCGTTTGGGTGCCAGTTCGCTCATGCTTTGCTCGCCTTCTCGCGGAGAATCGTCTTCACGCGGGCGATGTCCCGGCGCGTCTTCCTGATTTGGCTGTTGTTGGAAAGCTGCTGTGTCGCCAGTTGCATTCGCAGCGAGAACTGGGCCTTCTGAAGCTCTCCCAGCTCCTTGTTGAGGTCCGCGGCGCTCTTCGCCCGCAATTCGCTAGCTTTCATGGCTCAACCCAGATGTCTGGTTACAAAAGTTGTGAGGAAAGGCAGCTTGGAGGAGGCCAGACGGAAAGCCTCGCGCGCCATGGCCTCATCCACCCCGTCCATCTCGTAAAGCACGCGCCCCGGCTGGATCTCGGCCACCCAGAACTCAACGTTGCCCTTGCCGTTGCCCATGCGGACCTCCGCAGGTTTCTTGGTTATGGGCTTGTCCGGGAACACACGAATCCAGATCCGGCCACCCCGCTTGATGTGTCGGGTCATGGCCCGACGGGCAGCTTCAATCTGCCGCGCCGTGATACGGCCGCGAGTAATCGCCTTGAGCCCGTATTCGCCAAACGAAACTTTAGTGCCACGGGTGGCGGGGCCGGTGTTCCGCCCCTTGTGCATCTTGCGGAACTTGGTCCTAGCCGGCTGCAGCATTCTTCGCTCCCGTCTTCCTGGTGGTGCGCTTGCGCTCGGGCTCGGCAATAGCCGGGGCGGGTGCCGCCAGGGGCTGCTCGGTTTTGCTCAGGCTCTCGCCCTTGAAAACCCAAACCTTGATGCCGATCACCCCATAAGTGGTCTTGGCCTCCCCGAATCCGTAGTCAATTTCCGCGCGCAGCGTGTGCAGAGGCACGCGACCTTCCCGATACCATTCGGTGCGCGCGATTTCGATGCCGTTCAGGCGCCCAGCGCTCATGATCTTGATGCCCTGGGCACCGAGCCTCATGGCGTTCTGCATCGCACGCTTCATCGCCCGCCGAAACATGATGCGCTTTTCCAGTTGCTGAGCGATGGAGTCAGCGATCAGCTGCGCGTCCACCTCGGGTTTACGCACTTCCTCAATGTTCACGTGAACGGGCACGCCCATCATCCTCTGCAACTCCGTCTTGAGCTGCTCGATGTCCTCGCCCTTCTTGCCAATCACCACGCCAGGGCGGGCGCTGTAAATGGTCAATCGCGCGTTTTTCGCGGGACGCTCTATGACCACCTTCGACACGGCCGCATGCGCCAGCTTCTTTCGCAAGTAGTCTCTGACCCTGACGTCCTCCAGCAGCAGCGTCGGGAACGTCTTGCTACCGGCGTACCAGCGCGACGTCCAGTTGCGCTGGACCGCCAGGCGGAACCCAATCGGATTGATCTTCTGTCCCATAGTGTCTCCTCGGCCTAGTTGTCGCCGACGCTTACGAAGATGTGGCAGGTGTGTTTAAGAACGCGCACGCCTCTGCCCTTGGCGCGGGCGTGAAAACGCTTGAGGAACGGCCCCCGCTCTACGCTGATGGATGTGACCTTGAGGTCGTCAATATCAGCCCCGTCGTTGTGCTCCGCGTTGGCGATGGCCGACTCCAGCACCTTCTTGATAAGCACCGCCCCCTTGCGGCGGCTGAAGCTCAGCAGGTTGAGCGCCTTCTCCACCGGGAGCCCCCGGATCTGATCGGCGACGACGCGACCCTTCTGGGCCGAAAGCCGCGCAAATCTGTGTTCTGCGATGGTTCTCATGGAGCCAGCCCCCTATTTCTTCGCCGCGGGCGCAGCAGTCTTCCTGTCGGCCGAATGCCCCTTGAAGGTGCGGGTCAGCGCAAACTCCCCCAGCTTGTGGCCAACCATATTCTCGGTCACGTAGACCGGAATATGCTGCTTGCCGTTGTGCACGGCGATCGTAAGCCCGACGAAGTCGGGAAGAACCGTAGAGCGACGCGACCAGGTCTTGATCGGCCTCTTGTCGTTAGTCGCACGCGCCTTTTCCACCTTCTCCATCAGGTGGTGGTCGACGAACGGACCCTTCTTGATCGAACGTGCCATATTCAGCTACCCCTTACTTGCGGTGGCGCCGACGCGCAACCATGGCGTCGGTGCGCTTGTTCTTGCGCGTGCGCAGGCCCTTGGTGCACTGTCCCCACGGGGTGACTGGGCCTCCGGCGGCCGCGGTCTTGCCCTCGCCCCCGCCGTGCGGGTGGTCAATAGGGTTCATGGCGACGCCACGCACCGTCGGCCGCACGCCGCGCCAGCGGGCGCGTCCAGCCTTGCCGACGGACTCCAGGGCATGCTCCTCATTTCCCACCTCGCCGATGGTGGCGCGGCATTCCACGAGCACCCTGCGGATCTCGCCGGAGCGCAGCCTGAGTTGCGCATATTGGCCCTCGCGCGCCAGAAACTGGACGGAAGCCCCGGCGGCCCGGGCCATCTGGGCGCCCTTGCCCGGCTGCATTTCGATGCAATGGATAGTGGTTCCCACGGGGATGTCCCGTAACTGAAGCGTATTGCCGGGCTTGATCGGCGCCTCTGCACCACTCAACACCTGGACTCCCGGCGTAAGCCCCTTGGGCGCGATGATGTAGCGCCGCTCGCCGTCCGCATAGCATAGAAGCGCAAGATTGGCGCTACGGTTCGGGTCATACTCGATGCGCTCCACGTGGGCGGGAATTCCGTCCTTGTCGCGGCGGAAATCCACGATACGGTAGTGGCGTTTATGTCCGCCGCCCTTGTGTCGGGTCGTGATGTGGCCGTTGTTGTTGCGGCCCGAGGTGCGCCGCTGGCTTTCCACCAGGGGCGCATAGGGGCTGCCCTTGTGCAAATTGGCGTTGACCACGCGCACCTGGGCACGACGGCCGGGTGATGTGGGTTTGGCTTTTACGAGCGCCATTTATTTGGCCTCCGCTGCGGCGAAATTGATTTCCTGGCCCGGCTTGAGACAAACGTACGCCTTCTTCCAGCTGCGGCGGCGGCCTGTAGTGCGGCCGAAACGCTTGTCCTTGCCTTTGACCCGCGACACCTGCACGCTATCGACCTGCACCTTGAACATGAGTTCGACCGCAGCCTTGATTTCCGGCTTGGTGGCGTCCTGGGCCACACGGAAAATCACCTGCTCGTGCTTGTCCGCGACGAAGGTGCTCTTTTCCGAGACCACCGGCGCAACGATCACCTTCAACAGCCGCTCCTGAGCGAAGTTGGTCGGCATCATCCCAGCATCTCCTCAAACTTGGCCACAGCGCCTCGGGTCATGAGCACATGCGGGTACTGCACCAAGCTCACAGGATCCGCCTGGTGCGGCTCCACAACCAGCACATTGGCGAGGTTGCGAGACGAGAGGAACAGGTTCTGATCCATAACGTCCGTAATGATCATCACCTGCTCCATGCCCAGAGATTTCAGCTTGCTGGCCAGCAACTTGGTCTTTGGAGCGTCGACCGTGATCTTGTCAAGGACGGAGAGCCTGCCCTCTCGGGCAAGTTGGGAAAGGATCGCCGCGATCCCCGCCCGGTACATCTTGCGATTTACCTTGTGGCTGAAATTCTCCTCGGGTAGCGCCGGGAAGATCTTGGCTCCGCCGCGCCACAGCGGGCTGCCGGAGAAGCCGGCTCGAGCCCGCCCTGTTCCCTTCTGGCGCCAGGGTTTTCGGTGGCTGTGGCCGACATCGCCTCGCGCCTTCTGCTTGCGCGTGCCTTGTCGGGCATTGGCCAGATAGGCGGTTACAATTTGGTGTACCAGCGCTTCGTTGTACTCGCGTCCGAACAGGGAGTCGGGAGCATCGACGCTGGACCCCGCTTGGCCGTTCTCGTTGAGGACCTTGAGCTCCATCACGCACCTCCCTTGACTGCGGGGCGCACCACCACGTCACTCGCCGGGTGGCCAGGCACCGACCCGCGGATCAGCAGCAACCCCCGCTCCGCGTCAACGCGCACGATCTCGAGGTTCTGGATGGTCCTTTGCACGCTCCCCAGATGGCCAGCCATGCGCTTACCCGGAAACACCCGCGAGGGATCCTGGTTCTGACCGGTGGAGCCGGGGCGGTTGTGGGAGATCGAGTTGCCATGGGACGCCCGGTTGGAACTGAAATGGTGGCGCTTGATCACTCCGGCAAATCCCTTGCCCAAAGTGACCCCCACCACGTCCACCTTCTGGCCCACCTTGAAAATATCGATGCCGATAACGGCGCCGGGCTTAAGGGCGGCAGCCTCCTCAGCCGTAATACGGAACTCCTTGAGGGCGTGTCCCGCTTCGACGGCGGCCTTGGCAAGATGCCCCGCTGCGGGCTTCGAGACCCGGCCGGGCCGACGCCTGCCGGCCGCAATCTGGACCGCGCAATAGCCGTCGGTCTCAGCCGTCTTAATCTGAGTGACGCGATTATTCGACACGTCCACCACCGTCACCGGGACGGTGCTGCCGTCTTCGGTGAAGATACGGGTCATGCCGATCTTGCGACCGAC
>DKBC01000041.1 GCA_002451065.1 Betaproteobacteria bacterium UBA6910 | reverse complement strand
CGTGAGACAGTTTGGTCCCTATCTACCGTGGGCGTTGGAAGTTTGAGAGGGGCTGCTCCTAGTACGAGAGGACCGGAGTGGACGTACCTCTGGTGGACCGGTTGTCACGCCAGTGGCATAGCCGGGTAGCTATGTACGGAAGAGATAACCGCTGAAAGCATCTAAGCGGGAAACTTGCCTCAAGATGAGACTTCCCGGGGGTTAAACCCCCCTAAAGGGTCGTTCAAGACCAGGACGTTGATAGGCAGGGTGTGGAAGCGCTGCAAGGCGTTGAGCTAACCTGTACTAATTGCCCGTGCGGCTTGATCCTATAACCTTGAGCAAGGTTATGTCGGCCGGTGCAATCCGAATCCAGACTTCTTCCTTTTTTCGCTTCCGCTGCGCGCGGGAGCGAGCCAGGTTACGCTTGGCGGCCATAGCGAGGTGGACCCACTCCTTCCCATTCCGAACAGGACAGTGAAACGCCTCAGCGCCGATGATAGTGTGCATTCCGTACGCGAAAGTAGGACACCGCCAGGCACTCCATGAAACAAAAAGCCCCACTGATTGCGGTGGGGCTTTTTGCGTTTTGGGGGCGTTTCGCGCGGCGAGTGTTGCCATTGCCTCGGCGAGACTTAAGCTTTCCACATCGTCGGCTCGTTCGGTTTTCTTGGCCGTTACTTCAACGCTGGGCGAGCGCTTCTGGAAGCAGCTTCCGCTCCGCCCACTGCAGGAAGTCATCCGGGCCGAAATTAATGCGCTGGCCCCGAAACACCACCTCGATGCCTGCCTCGCCCATCAAAGTCCCCGGCTTTCTCGAGTCCACCGTGCCGCCGAGGGCCTGCACTAGCACCATGGCGGAATCCACGTCAAGACCGCCGGTGGCACGATAGAGGCGCAGAAATTCCTGAATGGCGGCGCGAGTCTGGGGATCCTTGATTCCCGACTTGGTGCCCGCTTCACGCGTCTCCCTGGCCGCCGGCCGTGGCGCGCTTTTCAGCAATGCGGGCGCAGCTTTCTGGGTATCCTCCAGGGAGCGCGGCGGGGTCGAGACCACTTTTGCGTCTGCAACCGGGGCCCTGGAAGCGGTCGTCTGCACCTGGGTTTCGACGCTCGTGTCCGGCTGCTCCGACGCAACGTTGGCTCCTTCGTCCGCCGCTTCCGCTGGCTCCGCGGCCAGATCGAATTCAGGGTTTTCCGCGATGTCAGACGCGCTGGTCACGTCAAAGAAATCCCCCTCCGGGAGCTCCCGCACCAGGGTGTCAATGATCACTTGAGCGGGGGTGGAGGAGCCGAGGACCCGCAGGGCGTTGCCAAGCATTCTGACTGCGTCGATGTTGCCGCTCACGATCAGTTGCTTTGCAAACGCAAGGATGTCGGGGTCCTCTCCGAAAAATCCGCCCAAATAGGCGAGTTCCATCTCCCGGGCAATGGCGGTGGCTTCCGGGAACCGTTTCGTCTCGAGCAGAAACGCGCAGTAGGTGAAGGCGAGTTGCGCGGAAATCGCCCTGAACTGCGTCTCGATCTCCCTCAACTCCGGGTAAAACTTGCTGGCCAATTCCCAGTCCGAGCGCCACCCGGATTCTTCAAACAGGTCTTCCGACACTTCCTGCTCGGAGTACTCGCGGGTGCCCAACTCGAGCTGGCTGCGCTGCTTGTCGTACTCTGCGCGCGCTGCCGGGTCGGAGAGGATTCCGAAGGCTTCCTCGATCCTGGCCATCCGGTTTTCCGCCTCGGCTGCATTGGCTCGGGTCCTGCCAGGCCGATACTTCTGGGTTAGCACCCTGTGCGCGGCGCGGATTACGCGGTCATCGGCGGTGGGCAATACACCCAGGATTCGGTAATAGTCCATTTCAGAGTTCATGGGCGACAATTTCCGGTACATCGGCGCTAGGGCCATTATGATGCGTCGGAAAAACCCAAATGCCAAGAAGCAATTGAGGCGGGGGCGCCGTCATCAGGTCACGCTCCAGCTGCCGTCAGGATTGCGGCACGACTTTGCCCTGACCTTTCCCAGTGCCTGCCGGAACCGAGTTTCGTGACGTACTCGCGGCACTGGCGCCCGTTGTTCTGGTTTTTTCTTGCGGGGTGCGACCGCATAGGCCACTGCATTCGCCCCGGTCCACACGACCTGGTGGTTCTTCGGCGCCAGCTCCAGCGCGTGCCCGAGGCAGGGGCGGTCCGTCTTACCCGTGGCGCGTCGGATGGACCCGCCCAGCATGGCTCCGAGCACGGCTCCGACGAGAATGGTCACGCCGCCGCCATTGCTTGCGGCCCCCCCATTACCGCGCCGGTCGCCCCTTCCAGAACGGTCCTTGTGGGCTGGCAATTATAAAGTCCCCCCGACATCAATCCGTAGTCGTGGGACCATTCGTTGCCGGTGTATCCCGGGTAGCAGGGTCATGCTTCTTGCGCCAACCATGGGCCCGGTTCACGGCGCGGATCCGCGCACGCCGACGGCGCCATGGCCGGTGTTCCGACGACCTGGGCGGCTGCGGTCAAGTCAATTAACCCGCGGCGGTGACTCTCGGAACTCTTAAGCGCGCAAAAAATCACAAAAACATGGAGTGACGAGGTATTCTCGCGAATGCCTGCCGCGGGCTCAAGGCTCACGGGCGTTCAGGCTGGCACCGGCCGAACAAGGCCTGCACAACGCTTAGCTCGATCCCGCGCCTCGGTCACGTCCTTGCCGTTGGCGAGAGCGACACCCATGCGGCGCTTCACGAACGACTCCGGCTTGCCGAAAAGGCGGACATTGCTCTGGGGCACCAGCAGCGCCTCCTGCAGGCCCTCGAAGGCGATGCCCTTGGCATCCATCCCCCCATAGATCACCGCGCTGGCGCCGGGTGCACACAGCGTGACGTCCACCGGGAGGCCGAGAATCGCCCGGGCGTGGAGCTCGAACTCGTTCTGGTCTTGAGTACACATTGTCACCATGCCGGTGTCGTGGGGCCGCGGACTCACTTCGGAGAACCACACATCGTCGCCCTTGATGAACAGTTCGACGCCGAAAATCCCGCGTCCGCCCAGCTCGGTGGTCACCATGGCGGCCATGTTGCGGGACTTGGCGAGGGCGTTCGGCGACATGGGATGGGGTTGCCAGCTCTCGACGTAGTCCCCGTGCACCTGGACATGACCGATGGGATCGCAGAAGAAAGTCTCCACCCGCCCGCTCGCTCCGACCGCGCGCACCGTGAGTTGGGTGATCTCGTAATCGAAGTCTATGAATCCCTCCACGATCACGCGGTTCTGTCGGACACGGCCCGCGGCGCCGGCGTATTCCCACGCTTTTGGCGCGTCGCTAGGCCCCTTCACCACAGACTGCCCCTTGCCGGAGGAAGACATCACCGGTTTGACCACGCAGGGATAGCCGATGTCCCCGTCCATCGCGGCCCGAAGCTCTTCCAGACTGTCAGCGAAGCGATAAGGAGACGTCGCCAGGCCGAGGTGCTCGGCGGCGAGCCGGCGGATGCCCTCGCGGTTCATGGTGAGGCGTGCGGCACGTGCCGTGGGAATGACTTCCGCGAGCCCTTCATTTTCGATCTCCACCAACGTATCAGTGGCGATCGCCTCGATTTCTGGTACGACGAGGTGCGGGCGCTCCTGCTCGATGAGCTTCCGCAGGGCGGCTCCGTCTGTCATGGCGATGACATGACTGCGATGAGCGACCTGCTGCCCCGGCGCATCGGGATAGCGGTCCACCGCGACGACCTCGACGCCCAGACGCTGAAGCGCGATGACCACTTCCTTGCCGAGTTCTCCGGCGCCCAACATCATCACCCGGGTCGCGGATGGGCTCAATGGTGTGCCGATTCTCATTCAAATCTCCCTGTTCTTTGGGAGGCCGTATGTTAGCCGATTGGAGGGGTCGGCGGGCCACGCTCGACCCTCCCGGAGGGCGGAGAGAGCCGCGAAGTTCAGGGATCTTTCTGCCCGCTGTGCGGCCGAGGGACCTTCGCGGCTACCGCTATGCGTGGGCGCAAAAAGTTGGTTGAAGTCGTGCAACCAGTCCGGGCGCGCAGATCCCACCGCCGCCGCCCCTGTTTAGGGAGAATATTCGCGTAAGGGGGTATAATTCGCGCATTTTTTTAACGGCGCGCCGGCGCCGGTATTGGACCAACCAGGGAGTAACCATGAGCAATGGCAAGGCCCAAGGCAGCATCCCAGTCACTCTGATTCCCGGGGACGGGATTGGCGCCGAAATCTCGGACGCGGTGGTCAGGATTCTCGAGGCGGTTGGTGCTCCGTTCCGATGGGAAATCCGCATGGCGGGCCTGGCTGGAATCGACGCCCACAGCGATCCGCTGCCGAGCGAGACCCTGGACAGTATCCGCCGCACACGGCTTGCCCTGAAAGGCCCTCTCGCCACGCCGGTCGGCGGAGGCTACCGATCGGTAAACGTACGTCTCCGGGAGGAGTTCAAGCTCTACGCCAATCTGCGTCCGGCCCGCACGCTGATTCCCGGAGGGCGATTCGAAGATATCGACTTGGTGCTGATCCGGGAGAACCTTGAGGGCCTTTACGTGGGTTTCGAGCACTACATACCGATTGCTGACGATCCCCACGGCGCGGCGATATCGTCCGGGGTCAACACCCGTGCCGGAAGCCGGCGGATTGCGGAATTCGCCTTTGACTATGCCGTTCGTAACAAGCGCAAGAAGGTCACGATCGTGCACAAGGCCAACATCCTCAAGGCTCTCACCGGTATCTTCCTGGAAACCGCATTGGAGGTGGCAGAGAAGTACAAGGGCCAAATCGAGTGCGGCGACCGGATCGTGGACGCCTGCGCCATGCAACTTGTGCTCAATCCCTGGCAGTTCGACGTGATCGTCACCACCAACCTTTTCGGCGACATTCTGTCGGACGAGATTGCGGGGCTGGTTGGCGGTCTGGGATTGGCGCCGGCCGGAAATATCGGGGAGACCGCCGCGATTTTTGAGGCGGTGCACGGTTCGGCGCCGGATATTGCCGGCAAGGGCATCGCCAATCCCCTGGCATTGCTGCTCGCCGCGGCCATGATGCTGGATCACGTCAATCGGGCGGATCTCTCCGAGCGGGTGCGTTCGGCCATCGACAAGGTGCTGAACGAGGACCAGGTGCGCACGCCCGACCTGGGCGGCAAGGCGGGAACCCGGCAACTCACGGAGGCCATCATCCGACGCTTGTGACCGGATCAGGCGTTTCGGCCGTGAAACGGGAAGCTCACGTCGGGGCGGCGCCCGGACACAAGGTCCGCCAGGGCCGCGGCCGACCCGCAGGAAAGCGTCCAGCCGAGCGTGCCGTGGCCGGTGTTGAGAAAAAGGTTTGCGTAGCGGGTGGGGCCGATTAGGGGCACGTTTCCCGGCGTAGCGGGGCGCAGGCCGGTCCAGTATTCCACGTTGAGGCGATCCCCGGCGCGGGGAAAAAGATCGAAGGTGCGCCGGAGAATGGCTTCGCAGCGGGAAAGAGTGAGGGAGTGGTCATAGCCGGCGAGTTCGGCTGTGCCGGCCACCCGCAGCCGGTCGCCTAGTCGCGAAAACACCAGCTTGCGTTCCTCGTCCGTGATGCTAATGGTGGGAGCGCGGTAGGAGGGACCGGTGGGCACGGTCACCGAGTAGCCCTTCACAGGATAGATCGGCAGGCGCTCTCCAAGAGGAGCAAGCAGCAAGGGGCTGTAGCTTCCAAGGCACACCACCCACGCGTCCGAGGGAATGGAATCCTCGGATCCATCGCCGCGTTTGGCCCTCAAGCCGGTGACTCGGTTGCCGGCAGTCTCAAGCCCGGCCACATGGTGGCCGAACAGGAACCGGGCGCCCCGCTCGGCCGCCAGCGCGGCAAGTCTTTCCGTGAACAGACGGGCGTCTCCCGATTCGTCGTCGGGACCGTAGAGGCCACCGGCAATGGCGGCGGCGGATTCGTCCAATGCCGGCTCCAGCCGGAGGCACTCGTCCGCGCTGTGTACTTCCACGTTGAGCCCGTGCTCCCGCAACAGCTCGGCGCGCTCTGGAACCCGGGCAAATTCCCCAACATCGGTGAACACGTGCAGAATGCCCCGAGCCAAACAGTGATAGTCGATCGCAGTCCGTGCGCGCAGCGCCCGCAGGCATTCCTGGCTGTATTTCGCCAGGGAAAGAATGGCCAGCGTATTGGCGCGAGTACGGCCGGGTAGGCATTCCACCAGGAACCGCATACCCCATCGCCACTGGGCCAGATCGGCGCGGGGCCGGAACAGCAGCGGCGCATCCTCCCGGCCCAGCCACTTCAGCACCTTCCCGGGGGCTTGCGGGTTGGCCCAGGGTTCGGCGTGACTCACGGAAATCTGGCCTCCGTTGGCGAAACTGGTTTCCCGCGCCGGTTGCGGCTGCCGGTCAACCACAGTCACCTCATGGCCGGCATCGAGCAGGTACCAAGCCGTGGTTACGCCGACGACACCGGCTCCAAGAACGGTCACGCGCACGCGGAGGCTCCCGCCTGTTGGAGCATCAATCTGCCCGATACCGGGCCATGAACCGCCGGTCAATCCAGTCCTTCCAGCGCCAGACCCACGCGCCCTCCAGCGCCAGGGGACCGTAGGAGGCGACGGCCCGGTGATTGCCGGTGTTGAGGAGGCTCAGCGCACGCCTCTGGGGCACGTGGGACGCGAGCCTTCGTCCTTCCAGAGCGGCCCGCAGGTTCTGGGCTAGTACCGGACCCTGGCGCACCGCGTAGACGCCGGCCTTGGGCCGCGGGGCATGAAGAATGGTCGCGGTGTCTCCCGCGGCGAAGACATCCGGGTGGGATAGGGATCGCAGCTGGGAATTCACGGCGACGAAGCCCCGGGTGTCGGTTGCGAGGCCGCTTTTCGAGATCCAGGCCGGCGGAGACGCGGCAAGGGCCCACACCACCTCCTCGACGCGCAATATTCCGCCGTTGTCCCAGCGCAGTTCGCCGGGACGGGCGGCCACCACCGCGCGCCCGCAATGCAGGGCAATCCCCGCTTGCTCGAGAGCGCGGGTCAGGATGCGGCGCACCGCAGGCGGGTGGGCGGGCAGGATCTCCGGCGTGTCCGTGACCAGGTGGAAATCCGCCCGGGCGCCCCGACCGAGCCCTCGCTCCATGGCAAGCACGAGTTCCACCCCTGCCGCACCGCCCCCCACCACCGCGATGCGCAGCCGCCTCCGCGCGGCTTCGCCCCTGATGCGCTCCCATTCACGCAGAAAGCCCTCCACCGGCTTGACCCCGATTCCAAACGTCTTCGTCCCGGCAATTCCGCTGAGGTCGGGGCGGGACCCAGTGTTGATGGAAAGCAGGTCATATTCGCGCCGTTGGCCGTCAGCCAGCAAGAGCGCCTTGGCTGCCGTGTCCAGCCCCAGGGCGGCAGACTCGATGAACGCGGCCCCGGCCCGCTGGCAAAGGAAGTCCAGATCCAGGTGCGCCTCGTCGAACCGGTAATCGCCGGCGATCAGGCCCGGCAGCATTCCCGAGTAGGGTGTGAATCGCCCGGGGCTCACCAAAACAGCCTGCACCCGGGGCCAAGGACGCAGCGCCAGGCGCCGCAGAACCTCAATATGCGTGTGGCCGCCCCCCACCAGCAGTAACCGTCGGAAGCCAGGTTCGGCAATTCGGAGGTATTTACCGTGGGCGGGTCGGGGGTCCTGCCCCTGGAACGAAGGATCGGGGTTGGTGGTCTCAGGGGAAGGAATTCTTGGCTCTGACACGGGTTTCGGACAAGGGAGGTCGATTCAGCATGGGACAGGAGGGCGCGCCAGGGGTTCAGATGCCGCCGGGACGGGAAGTGGCGACGCTCGCAGGCGGCTGCTTCTGGTGCCTCGAGGCGGTCTACGACGAGTTGAGGGGCGTGGAAAGCGTGGAATCCGGCTACACCGGCGGAAGCGTTCCCAATCCCTCCTACGAGACCGTATGCTCTGGGAAAACCGGCCACGCTGAAGCGGTGCGCATCGTGTTCGACCCGCAGGTGGTGAGCTATCGCGATCTCCTGGAGGTATTCTTCCTGATTCACGATCCGACAACGCTGAACCGGCAGGGCAACGATGTCGGAACTCAGTACCGTTCCGCCATTTTTTATCATACGCCCGGGCAAAGGACCATTGCCGAAGAGGTCATGGCCCGGCTCGCCGCCGAGGGGCTCTGGAAGGATCCCATCGTCACGGAGTTGGCGCCCGGAGGCCCTTTTTACGTCGCCGAACCTCAGCACCAGGAGTACTTCCGGCGTAATCAGCAGCAGCCCTACTGCGTCTTCGTTGTGCTTCCCAAGGTGGTCAAATTCAGAAAGCGCTACCTCGAGCGCCTCAAAAAGTGACGATCCAAGGAAAAAACGCGCTTTTTCCCTCTGGGACATTGACAAAACACCCTCGGCGTCGGCATTCTTTCGCAACTTTGCTCGTGGGACGGGCAAGGGAGATACCCCGACACAGCGATAATGCAGAGGAGATCGAGAACTATGGCGACGAAGAAGGCGGGAAAGAAGGCCCCGGCGAAGAAGAAAGCCCCGGCCAAGAAGGCTGCAAAGAAGGCCCCGGCGAAGAAGAAAGCCCCGGCCAAGAAGGCGCCGGCCAAGAAGGCCCCGGCGAAGAAGAAAGCCCCGGCCAAGAAGGCCGCTCCCAAGAAGGCGAAGGCCAAGCGGAAGCCGAATCCGGCGTTCATGATGCCGAAGACTCCGAGCGAGGCCCTGGCCTCCGTCGTTGGTGCCGCCGCCCAGGCGCGCACCGAGATCACGAAGAAGATTTGGGATTACATCAAGAAGAACAAGCTCCAGGATGCGATCAACAAGCGCATGATCAACGCGGACGAGGCGCTCAAGAAAGTGTTCGGTGGCAAGAGCCAGGTCTCGATGTTCGAAATGACCAAGCTTGTGAACAAGCACCTGAAGTAATTCCGCAGAGCACAAACGTCGCGGCCGGCGCGTCCCAGGGCGCGACCGGCCGTTTCCTTTTTGATGCCCATATCAGGACCCCATGGGAGTTTGTTGGCGGCGGGCCGATGGGGTTGGCCCAGGGGTGGCGGTTCACCGGCGCATCTTCTATCCTATGGCCCTCCAAGTCGGCCCAGAGATCATCATCAGAGGATTGCAGCTTGTCCATGCATTTTTCACGCAGAAAATTCTTGAAGGCCGGGGCCGCCGTGGCCGGCATCCACGCCGTTTCCCCGGTCGTGTCATGGGCCAACAGCCCCGATTCGTTAAAGCTCAAGGCGGAGGTGTTCAAGCAACGCATTCTGGCCTCGGGCCCGGAGACGGAAGTCTGGGGCTTCAACGGTTCGGTGCCGGGGCCGCTTCTGCGGTTCAGACGGGGGGAGCGGGTGCGCATCGGGGTCACGAATGGTCTGCATGAGCAAGGAACCACCGTCCACTGGCACGGATTGCGGGTTCCCAACGCCATGGATGGGGTTCCCCACGTCACCCAACCGCCCATTGCGCCCGGGGCGCGTTTCACCTACGAGTACACCGTCCAGGATTCCGGCACCTTCTGGTACCACCCTCACCAGCACAGCTTTGAGCAGGTGGCGCGCGGCCTGTATGGCCCGCTGATCGTTGAAGAGGAGCGCCCGATTGAGGTGGACCGGGAAGCCATCTGGGGGCTCAGCGATTTCAAGGTTGGCTCCGATAACCAGCAGGACAATGATTTCGGTCATGTCAGAGATATGGCGAACATGGGCCGCCTCGGCAACGTAATCGCCCTCAACGGGATCGCCACCGACGCCGACACGGCGTTTTCGGTGCGCTCCGGGGAGCGCATACGCTTGCGGCTGCTCAACATGGCGAGTGCCCGCATCATGCGCCTGCGCATCCACGGCCACCGGCCGGTGGTGATTGCCTACGACGGCCAGGCTGTTGAACCCCATGAGGAGCCCGGGGGCGAGCTCGCGCTGGGTCCCGGCATGCGTATAGACCTGGTCCTCGATTGCATGGGCAAGCCCGGCCAGCGATTTGCGGTGGTAGACCTGGCCCACAAGAACCGGCAGCTCCTGACCTTGGCTTATTCCGACGAATCTCCCCTGAGACAGAAGCCCCTGGGTGCGCCGGTCAGCCTCCCGTCAAATAATCTGCCTGAGCCGGACCTGGGCAGGGCTGGCCGCCACCAGATACTGTTTCAGGGTGGCATGTCCGGCCGGCCGGTGATCGGCCTGGTAGACGGCAAGCCGGTCAAGATCCAGGAACTCATGGAAAAGCACGGGCTCGCTTGGACCATGAACTTCACGGCCCGTCACGAGAGCGCGCTTACCCACGTCCCGTTCCTGCGCCTGGCTCAGGGTGAGCACTGCCTGTTGTCCATGATCAACGAGACCGGTTTCGAGCATCCCATGCACTTTCACGGGCACATGTTCCGGGTCGTGGCTATTGAGGGGATTGCGCCAAAGTACCCGCAGTGGCGGGACACGGTGCTTGTGGGTCCCCGGGAGACCGTGGACATCGCCTTCGTCGCCGACAATCCCGGGGAGTGGATGTTCCACTGCCACATCCTGGAGCATGCCGCGGGCGGCATGATGGGGACGATTCGCGTCGGCTGACGCGGCGTCAGAAGGCGAGGGGAGACGGCTCCTGGGTGGCGAGGGCCTCGATGGCTCGCTCGCCACCTTCGGGCTCCTGATGAAGGGACATGAGCCGGCCAGCGACGCAGTGCCAATGGTCGCTTCCTCCCGAGACCGCCTCGAGCAGCGGCGCGGCGTTGGCGTCCTCGCGCCAAAGGCGGTAGGCGGATACCAGTCGCGGGAACAGGTGGCGGCGCATGCCCTCGAAATTGGCGAAATAGAAATGAATTGAACCGCTGGCGCCGCGCTCGATCAATGCGGGCAGGGTGCTCAGGCAATCCGCCAGGTTGTCGCGCACCGCTCGCGCCAGGATCTCCGCGCGCTTGCCCCGGAGCGCCGCCACCATTTCCTTCCATGACCATCCTAGCAGAGCCTCGGCTCGGCCCTCACCGATCTCGTGCAGGATCGCGGATTCCGTTTCCCCATCGGACATGCGATCCAGGGCCCCGATCGGATCTTGGTCGAAACCGTAGCAGCTTAGGGCCGATTTCATCGCACCATCGGGCTGCCGCGTGCCCCACAACTCCACCTTTTCCCAAAGCCAGCGCCGGAGCGCATCCCTGCGCAGGAATACCGACCCATTCTGGTAAGCGGCGGGAGGCGCGGAGAGACCTCGGGCATATTCGCAGCCGACTATCCATACCTCCAGCCCCTCTCGGGTTTCCCTGCGCTCCAGCTGCCCCAGGAAGAACTGGGGCCGATGAAACCGCCCATACCCGCCGCCATAGACCAGTCCTTCAGGCGCCAGCTCGGCGTTGACGGCAGAGGCGTCGAACGGGTCGAGCGTGCGCCCACCCACCGGGAGGGGTTCGAACGGCGTTTCCTCGATCGCGCCCCATAACGCCTCCCTCTGGATCAGCCAGGGCCCCAATTCCTCCTTGGGAGGAAGCGCGGTGAGGGGCAGTTCGTGCTCCCAGCAGTAGAGCTCGCGCATTTCCAGCAGATAGGTGCAAAGCGTCATGTCCCGGCCATAGCGGGCGTCGGAGATGTCGCAGTTGCGTTGGACGGCCTCCACCAGGCGAGGGAAATCCTGCACGGCAGTAGGGATCATCGGTGGAAGGCCTGATTCCATTCTCTGATTAGGGCCGGGTCCCGGTGGAAAGTTTCGGCCGGAAGTCAGCGGCGCCGGCGAGGGGTGAAGGCGCGGACTGCCCGCATGAGTTCCGGCCAGGGCAGTTCCTCCATTCCATGCCGGTGCGCCGCGTCTGCCAGGCCCCGAACGTCTTGTGGCGAGCCGTTGAGGGCTGCTGCCAGCCCCCGCAGGCACCCACACAGCATGCGCAGGGCCTTGGCGTGGGGAAGGGGTTCGTCAGGGTCGCGGATGCCTAACGCGAAGGCGGATTGCCTCTGCATGGCCTTCCGGAGCGCGACGCAGCGGTCCCGGTGACCCGGAGAGGGACAGGTGACCCTTTCTCCCTCGGCAACCCGCACTCGCTCCGCCAAGGGGCAGGCCGCGCATCCCGCCAAGATTGCCGGCGCATATGGGCATGCCGAGGATTCCAGCTTCTTGACCGCGTCGCGAAAAGCGTCGGGGTCCATGGCGATCAGTAATCGTCCCCGACGAAACCTTCGGGGGCCCGGTCCTGCAGCAGCAGGTCCTCGGCCTGCAACTCGTTCTCGGCAAAGATCATGCGGTAGCGGTAGTCCGCTCCGGAAGGTGCCTCCTTGCGCAGGGCCCGCAGGCGGGCAGAGGCTTCCTGGTAGCTGGCGAGCGCGTCCACTTTTTCCAGGCGCTTGAAGGACAGGATCTTGTAAACGTAGTAGGGCATTAGTGAGTCTTGGGCAGATAGCTCTTGCGCGAGCGCCGGGAACCCGGCTTCTGCTTCTGGATAATCACGCCCTTCACGACATCCAGGTCCGGAATGGCGATGGCGGGATAGCGCGGGTTGAGAGCCTCCAGCATCCAGCCACTTGCCGCTTGGACCAGCCGCCGAAAAATGTACTCCCGTTCCACGAACGCCAGCACGAAGGAGCCGTCCCGGGCCAGGCCCTCGGGCTCAATGGTGATGATCTCTCCCTCCTCGAATTCGGGCACCATGCTGTCTCCCAGGACCATGAGGGCAAAGGGTTCCGCGCCAGAACAGGCATCGAGGCGGGCATCCTTGCCCGGATCGGCCACGATCGGAATTGTCTTTTTGCGGGGGCTCATCGGCTTTGCGCCCTGCGCGTGCTAGATCACGCAGGCCGAAAGGCGATCGATGGCCACCCCCCGCAGGGAGAGGCTCTTGGTTACCTGGCCCACGAAGCCCTCGGGGCCCGCCACATACACGTCGAATTTGGAGATATCGGCGTAATCTTCAGTGAGGCGCGACACCACCTTGTCCGCGGTCGGACCCCAATCGCTTCCACGGTCGGCCAGGAGGGCGGTGTAGCTGAAATTGTCCAGGGCATCGGCCCAGGCGCGGCAGAGGTTGGCGAGGTAGTGCCCGTCCGAGCCGGTCGCCAACCGATACAGGTGGATTCGATCGGATTCGTCCGCCGCCATGGCGTGTTCCACCAGGCTCTTTACCGGCGCAAATCCCGCGTCGCAGGCGATGAACAATAATGGGTGCTGGCCACCCTGCCTGAGAACGAAGTCGCCCCAGGGACCACGCACGGTCACGGTGTCTCCGCTGCGCAGCCCGCCCGCGAAGACCCGCTCCGCGAAGATCCCGCCGGCCTCCCGATCCAGGTGAAACTGCAGATTTCGGTCGTCGCAGGGGCAGCTTGCGATGGGCAGGATCGCTTCGCCGCCCGCCGGGAAGCCGAGGGTTACGCTCTGCCCGGCGAGAAAGCGCAGGCGGCTCGATCGCGGAGTCTGGAGGTGGAGCAGCATCACCCGGTCTGTCAGGGGCGCGGCGGTCTTCACCCGGGCGGCGATCTGCTGTTCCGGGATGTCGGCGGGACCGCCGGCCTCCAGGGCCTCGATCACCAGGTCGGACACCGGCGTGTGGGAGCACAACAGGCAATAGCCCTGGATGCGCTCCATTTCGGAGAGCTGGTAGTCGTGGTGGCGGATCTTCTGCACCTGACCGGCCACCACGCGTGCCTTGCAGAGCCCGCAACTGCCGCTCGAGCAGCCGAAGTTCAGCGGAATGCCCGCCCGCAGCGCGGCGTCGAGAATGGAATCGTTGCCTTCCACGAAGAACTCGTGGCGACTCGGATGCAGGACAACGTGAGCGGACATGACCTTTAGCATATCATCCATGACGGCCAGCGCATCCGTCGGGGGCAACTCCCCCAGGGTCCGTTCCAGCTCCTCTTGCAGGAGGCTTCCGAGACGCTCCAGCGCGCGCCGAGTCTCGCTCCCGGCGGAAGCGGCTTCCTCCTCGATACGCTCCTGCAGCCGGACCACCATGGCGTGGTAGCGCTGGAGATGGGCCCGGACATCGGCAAGGTCCCGGCTTTGCTCGAACAGGCGTTCCGCCAGCACCAGGGAGTTCGGGAGCGCTCGCTCGCGCACCCGCTTGCCGAACGCCTCCTCCTTGAGGGTGGTGAGCCGCTCCAGCATGGCGTCATCTTCCAACCGGGCCGAGGGATACGCTCTCAGCAGGTCCTCGGAGGCGACCATGCCGTCGAAGGAGGGGAGTTCCCCGTCCTTGATTCGTTTCTGCAGCGCGGCGCGGGTAACTCCGATGAGGCGCGCCGCCCGGGAGAGGGTGAGCAGCTGGGACATTCGGGAATGTGCGGTGGGTCGGGGAGGGAGCCCCCGTGTCACCCTAGTATCGCACAGCACATGGGCGAGCTTCCATCGCCGGCGCCCGGCGCTTGTTCAGAGCCGGGCGGCGAGAATTCGGGCGACGTCGTCGTCGGTGAGCGCCACGGGGTTGGTCCTCATGCTCGAGCCGCGGCAGTCGGCCACCACACGGGGGATGTCCGCATCCGAAACG
>DKBC01000335.1 GCA_002451065.1 Betaproteobacteria bacterium UBA6910 | reverse complement strand
ACCCCTCGCCCGCCACCACCTTCGGCCACCTGGACGCCACGGTGGTGCTGTCCCGGGACATCGCAGCCCTGGGCATTTACCCCTCGGTGGACCCGCTGGATTCCACCTCGCGCCAAGTGGACCCCAACGTCGTCGGCGAGGAACACTACGGCACCACCCGCGCGGTGCAGGCCACCCTGCAGCGCTACAAGGAGCTGCGGGACATCATCGCCATCCTGGGCATGGACGAACTGGCGCCCGAGGACAAGCTGGTGGTGGCCCGGGCCNNCAGGCGTTCTACATGGTCGGCACCATTGACGAGGCATTCGAGAAGGCCAAGACCCTCCAGTAAGGAGCACTCATGGGAACCACGATGCACCTGGAAGTTGTGAGCGCGGAGGAGCCGATCTATTCCGGTCCGGCGGAGTTCCTGGTGGCGCCCGGCTCGGAGGGCGAGCTTGGCATATACCCCCGCCACACGCCCCTCCTGACCAGGGTCAAGCCGGGCTCCCTGCGGATCAAGGTGCCGCTGAAGGACGAAGAGGAACTGGTTTACGTCTCCGGCGGCATCCTGGAGGTACAGCCCCAGCAGGTGACGGTTCTTGCGGACACCGCGGTGCGGGCCCACGACATCGACGAAGCCAAGGCCATGGCGGCCCAGCAGGCCGCAGAGGAAGCCATGCGCAACAAGACGTCCCGCCTGGAGATTGCCAAGGCCCAGGCGGAGCTGGCGGAAGCCATGGCCCAGCTCGCCGCGATCCGCAAGCTCAGGAAGAAGTGAAGCGGCGCGTCCGCTTTGACCCAAGGGCAGCCCGCGGGCTGCCTTTTTTCATTTGTTTGATTCGCCCGCGAGGTGCCGAGGTTGATGGCGTCGTCTGATGTTCGCCGGATCGGGCCCGATGCGTGATGCGTCCGCCAGAAGCGATGCCATCCCGGGACGGTCCGTCGCGTGGCTGCTGCTGGCGGCGCTGCTCACGGGCATCGGCTGGCTCTCGGTCTTGCCTCCGTGGGAAGGTTTTGACGAGGGCGCCCACTACTCCTCCATTCAGCAGCTCGCCGACGACCGCAGCATTCCGCGTCAGGGTGAAGCCCGCCTTTCCCGCGACGTGGAGCGCTACGCAACCCTGGCGCCCTACGCCTACGGAGGCATGACCTATCATCAGTTTTTTGTCGCCGGAGACATGGACCGGGCGAAGGAAGTCCTGCGTCGGCCCCCGCCCGCGCCCCGGGAGTATCTGCCGGGAGCGGGGGGCAACTGGCAGGCCCAGCATCCCCCCCTCTACTATCTCGCGCTGGCACCCGTCTACCTGGTGACCAAGAGCTGGAACTGGATCGACCAGTTGTTCGCCTTGCGCAGCGTTTCCTACTTGTTTGCTTTGGGAGGCCTTGCCCTCGGAATCTGGGGAACCCGCCGTTACCTCCCGGAACTGGCCAGCCGGGATCCGCCCGCGCTTGCTGGAGCGCCGGGACCCGTGGTTTGGACCATGGCGGCGTGGCCGTTCCTGTTCCCGATGTTTTTCCCGGAGATGGCACGCCTCGGCAACGACTCGCTGTGTCTGCTGCTCATGGGCGCCGGGTGGTACTTGCTGCTTCGAACCATGGCCCGAGGCGACCCGTTAAGCGGTTACGCTGGCCTTTCGCTGATGCTCGGGCTCGGACTGCTGACCAAGGCATTCTTCATGGGAATCACGGGCGGCGTTACGGTCTTTCTCGCGCTGCGGCTCTATCTGGGCTGGCGGTCCGGTGCCTCGCGGCAAAGTTTGGCGAGACAGGGGGTCGGCCTGGCGGCGACCGTCGTGCTTCCATGGGCGATCGGAGGCGGCTGGTATCTCTACCAGCGCATCACCTACGGTGCCACCACGGGAGCGCTGGAACAAATGGCGGTCCAGCAATTCGGAGGGGTATTCGCCGGGCTGGCCGATACGTTTTCCTGGACCCGGCTCGCCCGCGGCATGGCGACAATTTTTGGCACCTTCATCTGGGGCGGGACGGGATCCCTGGCGCGTGTCCCGGAAGCGTTTCACGCCCCTCTTCTGGCTCTGGAGTTCGGGATTCTTGGAGCGTACCTGATTTCCCTTCGGAGGTTTCGAACCGGCCCGCTGAACTGGGCGCCCCTGCTCATTGCCGGTCCGGTATTCCTGGGCCTGTGTTACCACGTCCTCATCCGTCTGGTACTTTCGGGGCACGGCGTCGGCACCTTGGGGACTCCCGGCTGGTACCTGCACATTCTGGCGGCGCCCCTGGGATTCGCTGCAGCCATCGGGCTCTCGATCCTCTGGTCCCGACGCTGGACCAGGTGGATACTGGCGATCTTGATTGCCTATACCTTTGCGTATTTCATAGCGGCCATCGGATTCCAACTCATGTTTTACGCCGGCTGCTTAGAAAAGGTGGCCGAGACCAAGCACTTCGGCTTCCCCGGCGAGCCGGCCTGCTCGGGAGGGCTGGCAGCGGTATTTGGGCACCTGGCGCTCCTGGGACAACCCGCGCTCGGTATTCCCTTGCTGGTGACCGGCGTTGGCATCGCGGCTTTCGTCTTCGTCCACAGCTTTCGGTACTTGGCTCAACCGTCGTACCATCTGGCTTCGCGGCATCCATGAAAACGCATCTCAGCGTCGTTGTTCTCGCGGCAGGCCTCGGGAAGCGCATGCGCTCCGATCTTCCCAAGGTGTTGCATCCCGTGGCCGGGCGGCCCTTGCTTGCTCACGTACTCGACACCGCGCGCACCCTCAAACCCGAGCGCCTGTGCGTGATTTATGGCCACGGTGGGGAGGCGGTGCCGAAGACGATTGGCGGGGCGGACATTACCTGGGTCAAGCAGGAGCCCCAGCTGGGCACCGGGCATGCGGTGCTGCAGGCGCTTCCCCATCTCGATCCCGAGGGGATTACCTTGGTGCTCTACGGCGACGTGCCCATGACCGCGCGGGACACTCTGGAGTCACTGCTGGGCAAAGCCGGCCCGCAGCGACTCGCCCTGCTCACGGTGGATCTTCCCAACCCCCACGGATACGGGCGGATCGTGCGCCATAAGGCCGGCACGGTGACGGCGATCGTGGAAGAAAAAGACGCCAGCGCCGCGCAGCGAAAGATCGGGGAAGTAAACACGGGGATCATGGCCGTGCCCACCCGATACCTGAAGGACTGGCTGCACCGGCTTGAGAACCGTAATGCGCAGGGTGAGTACTACCTCACGGATGTGGTGGCGATGGCAGTCAAGGCGAAAGTGGAGGTGGCTACCGTCCAACCAGCCCACGATTGGGAAACCCTGGGCGTCAACAGCAAGGCCCAGCTGGCCGAGCTGGAGCGGATTTACCAGCGGCAACAGGCCACCAGATTGTTGGACGCCGGCGTCACCCTGGCCGATCCCGCACGGCTCGATGTGCGCGGGGAACTGACCTGCGGCCGGGATGTGTTTATTGACGTCGGGTGCGTGTTCGAAGGACGAGTGAACCTGGGCGATGCTGTTCGCGTGGGCGCGCACTCCGTGGTGAAGAATGCCCTGCTGGGGGAAGGCAGCGAAGTGCTTCCGTTCAGCCTGATTGAAGAGTGTGAGACCGGGCGCCGGTGCCGGGTTGGGCCTTATGCGCGCCTCCGCCCTGGAACGCGCCTGGCCGACGACGTTCACATCGGCAACTTCGTGGAGGTCAAGAACAGCCAGATCGGGGACAAGAGCAAGGCGAATCACCTTTCCTATGTCGGCGACGCGACCGTGGGGCGGGACGTCAACATCGGTGCCGGCACCATCACCTGCA
>DKBC01000198.1 GCA_002451065.1 Betaproteobacteria bacterium UBA6910 | reverse complement strand
CACCGGCAGCAACACCGCCAGCGCCGTGAACTTGGCGATCACGTCCTCGAACAGCCCGACCACCGCCGCGGCCAGGAACGCCGTGGCCAGGTTGATCTGCAGCCAGGGGAGGCGGCGGGTCACGGCGAAAGAAATCTTCGAAAGAGCCCGCTCGTCCTTGCTCGCACCCACCATGGTCTGAATATCCAGGCTAGCTTCCTCCTGGACCGCGGCCACCAGCGCCGCCTGGTGGATGACGCCAATGAAGCGCCCGGACACGTTCACCACCGGGATCGCCGGCAGACGGTGGGTTTCGATTTTCTCCACCACCTCCTCCTTGGTCGCCGTATCAAGCACCGCGGAAGTGATCGGGCGCGCCAGCTGGTGCAGGCGCTGTCCGGGGCTCGCGATGGCCACGTCCTGGATCTCCACGCGCCCGGTGAGCGCGCCGTCGTCGTCGGTCAGGAACAACTCTCGCAGTCCCCGCGCCCGCCTGAAGCCGCGCATGCGCTCCACGGCCTGGGCCACCGTCATGTCCGGGCGGAACGCTGCGATCCTCGGGTCCATGAGGCGCCCCGCCGAGTCCTCCGCGTATTCGGCGAGCGCCAGCAAGGCCTGGACCGCCTTTTCTCCGAGCAGCTTCTGGCACCGTCCCCGGGTTTCGGCATCGAGCCGTCCCAGGAGCTCCGCCGCGAGGGGAGGGTCCATTTCCGCCAGCAGCGGCCTTAATACCTCGTCCGGAAGTTTGCCGACCAGCGCTTCGCGAATGTCTGAGGCCAGCGCTTCCCACACCGGCAAGGTGACGCTCACCGGCTGCTGCGCGATCGCCCCCGCCGCCTCTTCCAGCGGCAACGCCTCCAGGCGGTGGGCCGCCTCTCGCGGATAACCGGAGAGGTAGCGCGCCTCCAGCGCCAGTTCCACGGCTGCTGTCTCAGTGGCCACGGTCCTCGCCTTGCCCGTTATTGTGGCCGGCTGGCAGCAGGGCGACCGTCGCCTCGATGATCCCCGCCACGCCGCGCCAATAGGCTCCCGCGAGGCTCGCCACCACGTCGGATGCCGCCTCGGGGCTGATGGGCGACGCCGCGCGCGGCGCCTTGGCGAGGGCCCGGCGGCTGAGGACGCCGACGAAGCGTTCCCCCCGCTCCACGACGGGAAGCACCCGGTACTGGTCCCAACCCGGATCGTTCTGCACCGCCGTCAGCATGGCGAGCGCCGACAGCCGGTGTATGGCGGGGACGACAAACGTCCCGATCTGCGCATGGGGATCCGCCCGTACCGCATCCAGCAGCGGCACCAGCCCCTCAAGCCGGTCGCCCTCGCCCAGCACAAACAGGCAGTCCAGCTGGTCGCCCTCGAAGCCCTTCACCTGTTCCAGTACCTCGCCCACGGTGATGTCCCGCTTCACTGCGAGAGCCCAGGGATCCATGAGCGCGCCAACGGAATCCTTGGGATAGCCGATGACGATGCGGATGGTCACGGCCAACGCCGCCGGCAGACGCTCCATCAGGGCCCTGTGGCGATCCGCCGGCAGCAGCGGCAGCATCGCGGAGGCGGGCTGGGGGCCGAGGGCCGACACCACGTCGACGCAGGCATCCTCTCCCATGCGCTCCAGGCAGCGCGCCGCTGCCATAGTCGGCATCAGCCGCAAAACGGCTGCCGCCAGCGGGACGGGAAGGCCCGAGAGAAAGTCCGCGGCTCGCGCCGCAGGCTGGGTCTCCAGCACGCGCGCAGCATCCCCGGGATGCGCCTCCACGAACTCCAGGGTCAGCCGTTTCATGTCACCCGTTTCCGTTCGGAGGCAGCATCAGCACGCTTGGTTCCTCGTTGAACAGCTTGCCGGGCAGGGTGACGCGGCCGTCGGCCACCTCGAGCACCACCGCCACCGGCGTGAACTCCAGTATCTTGCCCTCGAATCCGCCGAGACGCAGGGTCTGGCCGATGCCGTAGGACTGGCGCAGGTAATGAACCCCGATGAGGTTGCTGATGTAGCTGCGCGCCCCCAGGCTGAAGGCGATGGCGACGCCGCCCACTACGGCGCTCAGGGCCACCGCCGCCATGATGACCAGGAAGGTCACCCGGATGCCGATCTGGTCGGCGCCAACCACCACCGCGGTGATGAGGATGCTGCCCTGGGCCAGGCGGGCGAACAGCACGCGCTGGGGCTGAGGGGTCCCCGCGAGGGCGGCGAGCACCAGATCCCGGGCGAGGCCCGCCAGCAGGAATCCCGCCAGGATGATGAGGCCGCCGGCCAGCAACGTCGGCAGGTAGACCACAAGTTGCCTGAGCCACGATGAGAAAACGTCCAGGCCCAGGACCTCGGTGGCCGCTGCCACGAAGAACAGTATCACCAGCCAGAACAGCACCGTGCCCACGACTTCCACGGAATGGGCCGGCAGCTCCGGGGCCTCCCGGGCGCGGCCCCGGACCAGGCGGTGCAGCAGCAGGTCCAGCAATCCAATCCCGCGCACGGCGATGGCTCGCAGCAGGCGCGCCACCAGCCATCCCACCAGCAGCAGCAGCACCGCCCCCAACAGGCTCGGGAGGTACTGCACCAGGCTTTCGGCCACGCGCGTGAATGCCGCGCCCATGGCGTCGCTCCAACTGGTGGATTGGTTCATCGGCGCTCCTTGGATAGTCAGTGTAACACCGCCTCACACCCGCACCGCGCCCAGCACCCCGGGCACGTCGCGGATCTGCAGCAGCACCCGCGACAGTTGCGCGCCGTCGGTGATCTCCACCGTGAAGTGCATGCGCGCCCGCTCGTTGCGGCTCAGGGTCTGGGTGGCCGTGACGTTGATCCGCTCCCGGGAAAGCACATCCGAAATGTCCCGCAACAGCCCCTGGCGGTCCTGGGCGTCAACGCGAATCGCCACCGGGTATAGCGCGCCCCGCGCAGTTCCCCAGTCCGCCGGGATCAGCCGCTCCCGCCCGGACTCGGAAAGCCGCGCCACGCTGGGGCAGTTCTCGCGGTGAATCGTCACGCCGCGCCCGCGGCTCACGAAGCCGATGATGGGATCCGGCGGCGCCGGCTTGCAACACCTCGCGAGCACCGTCAGCAGCTTGTCGACGCCGGACACCAGCACGCCCTCTCCCGACGAGGCGGCCGACTTGCGGGTAATCAACTCGGGCTCCGCTTCCGCGGGCGCGTCCTCCCGCAATCCCGCGGTAAGCTGGGGGCTCTTGATGTCGCCCCGGGCCACCGCCAGCAGAAAGTCCTCGGACTTGCCGAAGCCGAATTTCTCCGCCAGCTTGTCAAAGTTGACTGCGCTGAGCCCCTGGCGGCGGATCTCCTGCTCCACCGTCACCCGTCCCTGGGCCAGCGCCAGATCGTGCTCCTGGTTCTTGAACCACTGCCGGACCTTGGCCCGGCCGCGCCCGCTCTTGAGGTAGGCCGCCGCCGGATTCAACCAGTCCCGGGAAGGCCCTCCCTGCTTGGCGGCGACGATCTCCACCCTCTGGGCATTCTTGAGCTGGTAGGTGAGGGGAACGATCTGGCCGTCCACCTTGGCGCCCCGGCAGCGGTGACCGAGATCGGTATGCAGGTGGTAGGCGAAATCGATGGGCGTGGAGCCCTTGGGCAGGTCGATCACCCGGCCCTGGGGTGTCAGCACGTAAACCGTATCCTCGAACAGGGCCGACCGGAACTGCTCCGCCAGTTCCTGGGCGTCGGCCACCTCCTCCTTCCAGTCCAGCAACTGCCGCAACCAGGCGATCTTTTCGTCATGGCGTGTGTCGTGGCGCGCACCTTCCTTGTAGCGCCAGTGGGCGGCGAATCCCATCTCCGCCTGCTGGTGCATTTCCTGGGTGCGGATCTGGATTTCCAGGGCCTTTCCTTCGGGACCCACGACCGCGGTATGCAGCGACCGGTAATCGTTGCCCTTGGGACGGGCGATGTAATCGTCGAACTCCTTCGGTATCGGTGTCCAAAGGTTGTGTACGACGCCCAGCGCCCCGTAGCAGTCCTTCACGTCCTCGACCAGAATGCGCAGCGCCCGCGCGTCGTAGATCTCGCCGAACTCGACCTGCTTGCGCTGCATCTTCTTGTAGATGCTGTAGATGTGCTTGGGGCGGCCCGCGACCTCGGCCCGGATGCCTGTTTTAGACAGCTCCCGCTTGAGGATGCCCAGCACCTCGGCGATGTAGCGCTCCCGGTCCACCCGCCGCTCGTCCAAGAGCTTCGCCACATGCTTGTAGACGTCGGGCTTCAGGATGCGGAACGACAGGTCCTCCAACTCCCACTTCGCCTTCCACACCCCAAGGCGGTTGGCCAGGGGGGCGAATATTTCCATGGTCTCCCGGGCGATTTCCTCCCGCCCCGGAACGTCGCGCCCCACCACGTAGCGCAGGGTCTGGGCGCGCTCCGCGAGCTTGATGACGACCACCCGGATGTCCTCGGCCATGGCCAGCAGCATCTTGCG
>DKBC01000027.1 GCA_002451065.1 Betaproteobacteria bacterium UBA6910 | reverse complement strand
CTGCCGGAACTTGTCGAAGATCGCCTCATGGTGCGCCGGATCGATGCCGGGGCCGTTGTCCTCGACATCCACCCGCAGGTCCCCCCGCTCCCGGGAAAGACGGATCCGCACCAGGCCGTCCCGGGAAGGGCAGAACTTTACGGCGTTGGACAGGAGGTTGATGATCACCTGCATGAGGCGATCCCGGTCGGCAATGACCGCGGGTACCTCGGCCGGGAATGCGCTCTCAACCCGCACGCCTTTTTCCTTGAACAGCTGGCTGGTGGAGGCAACCGCGTCCTCCACCACTTCCCTCAGGGAAAGCTCGGTGCTGTGCCACTCCGCCTTCCCGGATTCGAGCTTGGCCAGGTCCAGCACCTGGTTGATCAGGCGGGTGAGCCGCTCCGTTTCCTTGACGATGATGCCGAGGAATTTCCTGCGCTGAGACAGATCCGTCTTGGGGTCCTCCAGCAGGATCTCCGAGAACGCGCGAATCGAGGTCAGTGGCGTCCGCAGCTCGTGGGTCACGGTGGAGATGAAATCGTCCTTCATCCGGTCCAGCTCCTGAAGGCGCTCGTTGGCGGTGCGGAGCTCCGTCGTCGCTTCCTCCAGCTCCCGGGATTTCTGCTCCAGCTTGTGGCTGTAGGCAATCACCTGGGAGGCTTCGTCGAGGATATTCATGACCTCCTCGAGCCCGAGGGGCTCCTCCTTTACGGCAGAGGAGACCATGACCCGGGCCGATGCGCTGCCGATGGCGCCGGCGAGCTGGGTCTCCGCGAAGTGGACTAGGGCGGCATTGGCCGGCAGCTCCCGAAAGGAGCGGGCTCCGTGGCGCTGGGCAAAGTCTCCGAAAGCCCTAGCGGCCTTGGAGGGTCCCAGGAAGCGCGACACCAGGGCGAACAGATCGTCCACCGATGCGCTTCCCCGCCACAGGGTCGAGCCGCCCTCCACGGTGCGCCTGAACACGTCCACGAAAGCGCTGGCCTGGCTGGTCTCCATGACCGAGGGGCGTGACACCAGGGAGACCCAGACGTAGCAGCCGATATTGGCGAGCATGCTCCAGAACAGGCAATGGGCGATCTGGTCCATGCCCTCCAGCCCGAACAACTGCAGAGGTTTTAGCAGGGCAACGCCGAACAGTCCCTCTTCGATGAAACTCATGGGAAGCCATCCCGAGCGGGAAAAAGACGGGAGCAGCAGGGTGTAGGCCCAGACCAGGAAGCCCGCGGTGAGCCCCGCGAAGGCTCCGCTGCGGGTGGCACTCTTCCAGAAGATGCCGCCGATGATTACCGGCGCGAACTGGGCGACGGCGGCGAAAGAGATGAGCCCGATGGACACCAGCGCATAGGCCTCGCCGGCAAGGCGGAAATAGAAGTATCCGAGCAGCAGAATGACGACGATGGCCCAGCGCCGGATGGCCAACAGCAGGCCTGACAAGTCGGGCCTTTCGTTGAGCCGCAGGGACCGCATCCGCAGCAGGGCCGGCATCACGAGGTCATTGCAGACCATGGTGGAAAGGGCGATGGTTTCGACGATCACCATTCCGGTGGCGGCCGAGAGTCCCCCAATGAAGACCAGCAGCGCCAGTGCGGGCTGGCGCTCGGCCATGGGCAGGGTAAGGACGAAGGTGTCGGCGTCCACCGTGCCCTGGGGAAAATGCATCAGGCCGCCGAAGGCGATGGGCAGCACGAAGACATTGATGGCAAGGAGATAAAGGGGGAACAGCCAGATGGCCTTGACCAGGTGGTTTTCGTTCACGTTCTCCACCACGGCGATCTGGAATTGCCGCGGCAGGAACATGACGGAGAGCATGGAGACGAAGGTGAGCGCTGCCCAAGTGCCGTAGGTCCCCGCCTCGCCGCCCAGAGTCAGCAGCGCATCCAGCTTGGGGATGCCGGCGGCGCGGCTGAAGATGTCCTCAAACCCGTTGTAAATTCCGAAGGTAACGAATACGCCCACGGCAAGAAAGGCCACCAGCTTCACTACGGATTCGAAGGCGATGGCGGCCACCATGCCTTCGTGGCGCTCGGTGGCGTCCAGGTGGCGGGTGCCGAAGAGGATGGTAAAGGCCGCCAGCAACATGGCAATGTAAAAAGCGCTGTCGCTCAGGATCGGCACCTGGCCCAGGACCGATGGACCGGCAATCCGGGGATACTGCAGCAGGATCACGAAGCTGTTGGAAACTGCTTTGAGCTGGAGGGAGATATAGGGAACGATGCCGATCACCGCGATGACGGTGACCAGCCCTCCCAGCAGCTGGCTCTTGCCATAGCGGGAGGCGATGAAGTCTGCGATGGAAGTGATGCGGTTTACCTTGCTGATGCGGATGATGCGCAGCATCACGAACCACCACAGGGCCGCCATCAGGGTCGGGCCCAGGTATATGGGGAGGAAGCCAATGCCGGTGCTGGCAGCGCGCCCGACGCTCCCGTAAAACGTCCACGTGGTGCAGTAAACCGCCAGGGAGAGGGAATAGATGTACGGGTTGGCGATGATGCTGCGGCCGGCGTCGGCCCGCTTGTCGCCGTAATAGGCGATCGCGAACAGGACGCCGAGATAGGCGAACGAGCAGACGATGACGACCCAGCCCTGGAGCATCTCGGGGGCCCCCGCGCGCTCCCTATCTTCCCTTTTGCACCACGAGCGCCATGAGGGCGATCAGGCCACCCCAGGCGGCGAAGATGTAGGCATAGAGCAGCGGGATGCCGAGGATGGTGCCTCCGGAGTTGAACAGGAACAGCACGGGATAGTTGAACAACAGCAAGCCGATGAGGAACAGCGCCACCAGACGCTGGCCTTTCATGGAAGACTTGAGCACGCTTCCTCCTCCCGGTGGGGGCTTGGCCCAATACTATCAAGTTCCCGTCAAGCGGTAGCGTACTTTCAACGCCGCGGGCGGGTGTCGAGCCAGGATTCGATGCCGGCGGCGTTGAGCTCGATGTCCAGGGCCAGGAGTTCCTCGATCCGGCGCCGCGGCAGGCGACAGCCATGGGAGAGGGCGCCGCCCACCAGCAGATCCCGCATGCCTTCGCGCAGCAGCACCGGGCGGGACTCCCCCGTCCGATCGGCCCGCTCTCCCAAATCCACGAAGCGGTCCAGGAATCCGTGCAGCGCCGCGGCGTGCCGCTCCGGATGGACGATGCGGCTGTAGTGCATGAGGAAGCATGCGCGGGGCGCGAAGGACATGATTCGCTCCAGGGACCGGTGCGCCGCGACGGGCTCGAACTGGGCGGGCGTGGTGGTGGGGAACACGTATTCCCGGCCGTCGGTGTCGAACTCCCGGTAGGAAATGCCGAAGCTGTCCCCGGTGAACATGCCGCGGCTGCGCTCGTCGAAGATGGCATTGTGGTGGGGGGCATGCCCTGGAGTGTCCAGGAAAAGCAAACGCCGGCCTTCCAGGTCCAGCCGGAATTGGTCGGGGGCTTCCACGATGCGCTCGGCGGGCACCGGCACGATTTCGCCATAGAGCCTGTGGAACTCGGCGGCGCCGTAGACGGCGATGGAGCCGGCGACCAGTCTTGAGGGGTCGGCCATGTGCCGCGCGCCCCGGGGATGAACCACCACCCGCGCCCGGGGAAGATGCCGTATCAGGGCGCCGGCCCCCCCGGCGTGATCCAGGTGGACGTGGGTCAACAGCACATAGTCGACGTCCTCCGGCGACAGCCCTTTCGCCTGCAGAACGCCCAAAATCCCGGCCACCGTAAAATTGGTGCAGGGATCCACGATGGCGGCGCGGGCTCCCTCCTGGATGATGTGCACCGCCGCAAGGCCGGGCCGCTGGTAGCCCGCCTCCAGGGCGCTGATGCCGTCCTCAAAGTCCGTGACCTGCGGAAGCATGTTTGAAGTCCGCGAAAAAAACGAGGGGCGATGGTATCGCCCCTCGCTCCGGCGCTTCGATCCGTCGAGTTACTTCACTGCTTCCTTGAGCTGATCGAGGATTTGGGGATTCTCCAGGGTGGACACATCCTGGGTGATGGCCTCGCCCTTGGCCAGGGAACGCAGCAGGCGGCGCATGATCTTGCCGGAGCGGGTCTTCGGCAGGTTCTCGCCAAAGCGAATCTCGTCCGGCTTGGCGATGGGGCCGATTTCTACGCCCACATGGTCGCGCAGTTTCTTGGCCACCTCCTTGGCGGCGTCTCCGGAGGGACGGGCGCCCTTCAGTACCACGAAAGCGACCACCGCCTCGCCTTTGACGTCGTGGGGCTTGCCCACCACCGCAGCCTCGGCCACCAGGGGATGCGCCACCAGGGCCGACTCGATCTCCATGGTGCCCAAGCGATGACCCGAAACGTTCAGAACGTCGTCGATGCGACCCATGATCCAGAAGTAGCCGTCCAGGTCCCGGTTGGCGCCGTCGCCGGCCAGGTAGTATTTGCCGCCGAGATCCTCCGGGAAATAGGACTTCTTATAGCGCTCAGGATCACCCCAGATGGTGCGGATCATGGAGGGCCAGGGTTTCTTGATTACCAGGAAGCCGCCCTTGCCTTTCTCCACGTCGCCGCCGGTCTCGTCCACGATGGCGGCCATGACGCCGGGGAGCGGCATGGTGCACGAGCCGGGCTTCAAAGCATGGACCCCGGGCAGGGGGGTGATCATGTGTGCGCCGGTTTCGGTCTGCCACCAGGTATCCACGATCGGGCACTGCGACTTGCCGACCACCTTGTAATACCAGTTCCACTCCGGTTCCTTGATCGGCTCGCCCACCGTGCCCAGCAACCGCAGCGACGAGAGG
>DKBC01000158.1 GCA_002451065.1 Betaproteobacteria bacterium UBA6910 | reverse complement strand
TCTACTGGGCCCGCTCCCGGGTCCTGGAATACCTGAGCTCGGTTTCCGGCGGGCTGCCCCGGAATCTAACCCCGACCCTGGGGCCCGACGCCACCGGCGTCGGCTGGGTATACCAGTACGTGGTCCTCGGCGCCCGCCGCACCCTCGCCGAATTGCGCACCCTGCAGGACTGGTTCGTGCGTTATCAGCTCGCGAAAGCCCCGGGCGTGGCGGAAGTCGCGAGTGTTGGCGGGTTCGTGCAGCAATATCAGGTGACGGTGGACCCGCGGAAGCTGCAGGGTTACGGCGTATCGCTCGCCACGGTTTCCCGCGCCATCCGGGAGAGCAACCGGGACGTAGGCGGCCGGGTGGTGGAAATGGCCGAGACCGAATACATGGTCCGGGGCCGCGGCTATCTGCGCGGCATCGCAGACCTGGAACAGGTTGTGGTCAAGGCGGAAAGCGGCGTACCGGTTCTGCTCAAGGACATCGGCCGGGTGGAAATGGCGCCCGAGGAGCGCCGCGGAATCGCCGAGTTCAATGGCGAGGGAGAGGCGGTGTCGGGCATAGTGGTGGCACGCTACGGTCAGAACGCGCTCAAGGTCATCGAAAACGTCAAGGCCAAGATCGCGGAGATTTCCTCGGGACTGCCGGAGGGCGTTTCCATCCAGAGCGTTTATGACCGCTCCGAGCTGATCCAGCGCGCCATCGACACCCTGCGCACCACTCTGGTCGAGGAAAGCCTGATCGTGGCCCTGGTCTGCGTCCTGTTCCTGCTCCATGTCCGCAGCGCCCTGGTGGCAATCCTGATGCTGCCGGTAGGAGTGTTGATCGCCTTCATCTGCATGCGGGCCCTGGGCATCAACTCCAATATCATGAGCCTGGGCGGCATCGCCATTGCCATCGGCGCCATGGTGGACGCCGCCATCGTCATGATCGAGAACGCCCACAAGCACTTGGAACGCGCCGATCCAAGCGGGTATGGCAAGGAACTGTCGGAGCAGGAGCGCCTGCGCCTGATCGTAAACGCCTGCAAGGAGGTCGGCCCGGCGCTGTTTTTTTCGCTGCTCATCATCACGGTGTCCTTCCTTCCGGTATTCACCCTGGAGGCCCAGGAGGGGCGCCTGTTCAAACCCCTGGCCTACACCAAGACCTTTGCCATGGCGGGCGCTGCCCTACTCTCCGTAACCCTGGTGCCCGCCCTGATGGTGCTGTTCATCCGGGGCCGCATCCTGCCGGAAGCGCGCAATCCGATAAACCGGGTTCTGATCGCGCTCTACCGTCCGGTGATCGCGGGGGTCATGCGCTGGAAGAAGCTCACCCTGGCGGCGGCAGTGCTGATCTCCGCAGCCACCGTGTGGCCGGCATTGCGCCTGGGCACGGAGTTCATGCCCACCCTCAACGAAGGCACCCTGTTTTACATGCCCACATCCCTCCCGGGAATGTCGGTCACCAAGGCAGCGGAGTTGCTCCAGCTCCAGGACCGGATCATCAAGAGCTTCCCGGAAGTGGACTCGGTCTGGGGCAAGGCTGGTCGCGCCAACACCGCCACCGATCCTGCTCCGGTGGAGATGTTCGAGACCGTGATCAATCTTAAGCCGGAGATCGAGTGGCGTCCCGGAATGACAGTGGACAAGCTCATCGGCGAGCTCGACAAGGCCCTGCAGTTTCCCGGTGTGGCCAATTCCTGGACCATGCCCATCAAAGCCCGCATTGACATGCTTTCCACCGGCATCCGCACGCCGGTGGGGATAAAGGTGTTTGGCAAGGACCTGGCTGGCATGGAGCGCCTGGCACGGGAAATCGAGTCCGTAGTGAAGCGCATCCCGGGCACGGCCAGCGCCTATGCGGAGCGCATTACCGGAGGATATTACCTGCAGATCGACCCGGAGCGGGCGCAACTCGCCCGCTATGGCCTCACCGTGGGCGAGTTGCAGGAAACCATTGCCACGGCCCTGGGCGGCGAGACCGTGACCACCACGGTGGAGGGCCGGGAGCGCTTCTCGGTGGCGGTGCGCTATCCGCGGGAGCTGCGGGACAGCCCGGACGCCATCGGCCGGGAAGTGCTGGTCCCGGTGATGCGCGGCATGAATACCCTGATGGTGCCGCTGGGCCAGGTGGCCCGGGTATCCGTGACCCAGGGCGCGCCGGCGATCCGCACCGAAAACGCCTTGCTCTCCGCCTACATCTATGTGGATATCCGCGATCGAGACATCGGCGGGTACGTGGCGGAGGCCCAGCAGGCCGTGCGCGAACAGGTCAAGTTCCCCCCCGGTTACTACGCGGTGTGGAGCGGCCAGTTCGAGTACCTGGAGCGGGCCAAGAACAAGATGAAGATAGTGGTGCCGCTCACGGTTCTCATCATCTTCGTGCTCCTTTACCTCAACTTCCAGCGACTGACCGAAACTCTCATCGTGATGCTCTCGGTCCCGTTTTCCCTGGTGGGAGGCGTGTGGCTCATGTTCTGGCTGGGATACAACCTGAGTGTGGCGGTGGCGGTAGGCTTCATCGCGCTGGCGGG
>DKBC01000249.1 GCA_002451065.1 Betaproteobacteria bacterium UBA6910 | reverse complement strand
GAGCCGACGGGCAACCTGGACACCGCAACCGGCGCCCACATCATTGAACTGCTGTTCGAACTCAACCGGGAGCGCGGCACCACCCTGGTGCTGGTCACCCATGACGAGCAACTGGCGCGGTTGTGCGGACGCAGGGTGCGGCTGGCGGCGGGGCGGCTGCTGGCTCCAGTGGGGGCCTGACCCGTGGGCGGCTCGCTGATCACGCTCGCGCTGCGGATGCTGCGCCGGGACTGGCGCTCGGGAGAGCTGGGAGTCCTGCTGGTGGCGCTGGTGGTAGCGGTGGGCAGCGTGACCACGGTGGGTTTTTTTGCCGACCGGGTGCGCGAGGGCATTTCCCGCCAGGCGAACCAGCTTCTGGGCGCGGACCTGGTGGTGGTGGCGGACCGGGGCGTGCCGGGGCCGGTCGCCGAAGAGGCGGTGCGCCGCGGTCTCGCCACAGCCCGCTCCTATCGCTTTCCGAGCATGGTGGGCGACGGCGAGCAGGCGCTGCTGGCGGAGGTCAAGGCCGTGAGCGCCGCCTATCCCCTGCGCGGAGAGCTGAAGATCGCGCCCGCGCTGGACGCGGCCGAGGGGCCGGCGCGGGGCATTCCAGAGCCGGGAGCCGTATGGGTGGACCGCAAGCTGGCGGCGCGGCTGGGCGTGGCGCCCGGCGCGGACCTGGAGGTCGGCGCGCTGCGGCTCAGGGTCGCGGCGGTGGTGACGGACGAGCCCGACCAGACCATCGGATTCGCGAGCCTGGGGCCGCGTCTGCTCATGAACCTGGAGGATCTCCCCGCGACGCGCCTGATCCAGCCCGGAAGCCGTGTCACGTACCGACTGCTGATCGCCGGCGAGGCCGGGGAAGTCGATGCCTTCCGGCGCTGGGCGGAGCCAAGGCTCGGCCGCGGTGAAAAGCTGGAAGGCGTGCGCGACGCGCGGCCCGAGGTGAAGACCGCGCTGGAAAAAGCCGACCAGTTCCTGGGACTCGCGGCGCTCTCGGCGGTGGTGCTGGCGGCGGCTGCCATCGCCCTCGCGGCGCGCCGTTTTTCCCGGCGCCACCTGGACGCCTGCGCCATGCTGCGCTGTCTCGGCGCCCGCCAGCGCCAGATCGTGGGCCTCTACGTCTGGCATCTGGTGGCGCTGGGGGTCGTGGCCAGCGTCATGGGCTGCCTGCTGGGATTCGCGGCCCAGGGAGCGCTGGCATTCTGGCTCAGTGAGCTGGTGGGCGCCGCGCTGCCCGCGCCCTCGGCCCTCCCCGCGCTGCACGGCATCGCCACCGGCGCCACGCTCCTGCTGGGATTCGCGCTGCCACCGATCCTCAACCTTGCCAACGTGCCAACGCTGCGGGTCCTTCGTCGGGAGATCGGCCCGCCTCGCGGCGGCGGGCTGGCGGGCTACGCCGTGGGCGCGATCCTGCTCACGGGGCTGGTGCTCTGGCGGGCATCGGACCTGGTGCTCGGGGTCTACGTGATCGCGGGCTTCGGGATCGCGTTGCTGCTGTTCGCGGCACTGGGCGGACTCTGTCTGCGGGGATTGCGCGCCCTGCAGAGCTTGTCCGGAATCACCTGGCGCTATGGGCTGGCCAACGTGCGGCGCCGGGCAGGGGCCAGCGTGGTGCAGGCTGTGGCGCTGGGACTGGGCCTGATGGCGCTGCTCACCCTGACCCTGGTGCGCGGCGACTTGCTCGGGAGCTGGCAGTCGCGGCTGCCACCGGATGCGCCCAACCGGTTCCTGATCAACATCCAGCCGGACCAGGTGGAGCCGGTTTCGGCTTTCCTGAAGGAGCGCGGTGTCTCCCGGCCCGCCCTGTTTCCCATGGTGCGGGGGCGCCTGGCCGAGATCAACGGCCGCCCGGTGAATTCCGACGATTACGAAGATCCGCGGGCGAAGCGCTTGGTGGAGCGGGAGTTCAACCTCTCCTGGTCCGCCGGCCTGCAACCGGATAATCGCATTGTGCAGGGGCGCTGGTGGTCGGGCGCGGATCGGGGGGCGGCGGCGCTTTCGGTGGAGGACGGCATCGCCCGTACCCTGGGCATCAGTCTTGGCGACAGTCTCGTCTACGACGTCGCCGGAACGCGCTACGAGGCGAAGGTGGCAAGCCTGCGCTCGGTGGAATGGGATTCCTTCCGCGTCAACTTCTTCGTGATCGCCGCGCCTGGTTTCCTGGACGGCGCGCCGGTTAGCTACATCACCGCGTTCCACCTCCCGGACGAGCGGGTGGAGGTGATGAACGACCTGGTGCGCCGCTTCACCAACGTGCTGGTGATCGATGTCACCGCGATCATGGCCCAGGTGCAGCGGACCATGGACCAGGTGTCGCGGGCGGTGGAGTTCGTGTTCCTGTTTACCCTGGCCGCCGGCCTGGTGGTGCTCTATGCGGCCATCGTCGCCACCCAGGACGAGCGCCGGTTCGAGGCCGCCGTGTTCCGCACCCTGGGAGGCAGCCGGTCCCAGCTGCGGCGGGTCCAGGTCTCGGAGTTCCTCGCCCTGGGCGCGATGGCGGGCCTGTTCGCCGCGGCGGGTGCGACCGTGCTCGGCTACGTGCTGGCGGAGCACGTGCTGCACCTCCCCTTCACCCTCAATCCCTGGATTATTCCGATCGGGGTGGTCAGCGGGGCCCTCGGCGTGACTGTCGCCGGACTGCTCGGAACCCGCGCCATCCTGCGTCACCCGCCCCTGGCAGCGTTGCGCCGGCTGGCCTGAGCGTCGTACATGCGTTGGCGCTATACTGCGCCGCATGAGGAAATCGCGATGACCGCGTGGCAGATAGCGCTGATCGCCCTCGCATCGCTGGGCGCGGCGGTTCTGCTGTGGCTCGCGGTGCAGCTGCGCGGCATGAGCCGCGCGCAGTCGGAGCTCCGGGAGCGGCTCACCCAGGGCCTGGAATACAAGCACCGGGACATGCTGAAGGACCTGCACGAGGGGCTTGCGCGCCAGGGCGACCGGCTCGGCGAGGCGCTGGCGCGCTCCACGGGGGAGCTGCGCACCGTGGTTCAGGAGCGCCTGGACCGGATCAGCGGCCGGGTGGAGGAGCGCCTCGAAGAAGGCCTCAAGCAGACCAGCGCCACCTTCACCAGCGTGATGGCGCGGCTCGCCGCCATCGACGAGGCGCAGAAGAAGATCGACGGCCTCACCACCAGCGTGGTGAGCCTGCAGGAACTGCTGGGGGACAAGCGCTCCCGGGGCGCCTTCGGCGAGGTCCAGCTCGAGGCCCTGGTGCGCAACATCCTTCCGCCCCAGGCCTACGCCATGCAGCACACCCTGCCCAACGGAGCCCGGGCCGATTGCGTGCTGAAGCTGCCGGAGCCCACGGGCATGGTGGCGGTGGACTCCAAGTTCCCGCTGGAAAACTATCACCGCATGCTGGCTTCCGAGGCGCCGGACTCCGAGAGGGTCGCGGCCGAGCGCCAGTTCAAGGCCGACGTGCGCAGGCACGTGGAGGACATCAGCCAGAAGTACATCATCCCCAACGTGACCTCGGACGGCGCGGTGATGTTCGTGCCCGCCGAAGCGGTGTTCGCCGAGATCCANNCTGCAGAAGCGGGTCTGGATCGTCTCCCCCACCACCCTGATGGCGGTGCTCAACACCGCGCGGGCCGTGATCAAGGACGTGGAGACGCGGCGCCAGGTGCACGTCATCAAGGACGAGCTTGGCAAGCTGGGGCGGGAATTCGGGCGCTTCGACGAGCGCATGAAGAAACTCGCCGACCACATCCGNNCAGGCCCACGAGGACGCGGAGAGGGTCCATGTCACCAGCCAGAAGATCACCCAGCGCTTCGCCGAGATCGAGAGCGTGGAGCTGGGGGAGGAGCGGGAGAACCCGGTTCGGCTGGTGGAAGTGAACAGGCACGAATAGCGGCGGCTGCGGGCTCGCGAACTTCGGGTACCAGCTTGCGATCCGTTGCGGAGAGAAAGCCGGGCTGGCGCGGCATCACCTTGCGCTGGCTGGTGGTCGTGCTGCTGCTGGTGCTCGGAGGAAGCTACGTGCTGCGCATGCCGGGACAAAGCCATTCCGGCCCCTTGAAGCCGCTCACCGACGGCGAGCGGCTGACCCGGGACCGGCTCGCGCTCCACGTGGAGCGCCTGGCCGGCAAGATCGGGGAGCGCAACATGTGGCGGCAGGACGCGCTGGCCGCTGGGGCGGATTACATCGAGGATGCGTTTCGCGCTTTCGGTTTCCCCGTCTCCAGCCAGACCTATCGCTTGGCGAACCCCGCCGGCAGCGCGCGCAATCTGGAAATCGAGATCGCCGGCTCCGAGCGTCCGGAAGAAATCATTCTGGTCGGCGCCCACTATGACTCGGTGCTGGGGTCCCCGGGCGCCAATGACAACGGCTCCGGGGTGGCGGCGCTCATCGAGCTGGGAGGCCTGCTCCGGGGCTCGCGCTTCCCCCGCAGCGTGCGGCTGGTAGCGTTCGTGAACGAGGAACCGCCCTTCTTCACCACCGGCGAGATGGGAAGCCAGGTGTACGCCAGCAGGTCCCGGCAGCGCGGCGAGCGCATCGCCGCCATGCTCTCCCTCGAGACCATTGGCTATTATTCGGACGCTCCCGGCAGCCAGAATTACCCGCCGCCCCTGGGCTGGCTCTATCCCGACACCGGCAATTTCATTGCTTTCGTGGG